>JAITKB010000048.1 GCA_031278605.1 Tannerellaceae bacterium | reverse complement strand
GTACCTCCGCATCCATGTCACAACACTCAGTGTTGCATTTAAACGAAGGATTTATTGTTACACTTTTTTGAGGGAAAAAATGGAAGGGAAAATGGAGGGAAAAATAAGGGAGAAAATGAGGAAAAAAATAGGGGCGGTTTTTTATGATAGAAGTGCATAAATTCATTTACTAATAGTATATTTGGCCACACTTTTAATAATAGTATGGTTATGTCAACGGAAATCAGAGACCTTTGTCCAAAACATGTATGGAATTATTTTTATGAGTTTACGCAAATCCCGCGTCCTACCGGACACATGGAGGCTGTAACACGTTTTGTTGCAGACTTCGGCAGGAAGCTGGGAATGGAAACTTTGCAAGATGAAGTTGGTAATGTGCTCATCCGGAAACCCGCTACAGTGGGTAAGGAGGCGTGTCAAAGAATCATTCTGCAGTCTCATCTGGATATGGTTCCTCAAAAAAACAGTGAGGTAAACCATAACTTCCTGACCGACCCGATAGATGCTTATATCGACGGAGAGTGGGTAACCGCCCGGGATACGACACTGGGTGCCGATAATGCAATAGGTGCCGCTTTGGCAATGGCCGTCCTTTCAGATACAACTCTAACGCATGGCCCACTGGAAGCTTTGTTTACAGTGAACGAAGAAGTTGGCATGGATGGAGCTTTCGGTTTGAAACCAGAATTTCTGAAAGGACGGATACTCATTAATTGCGACTCGGAAGAAGAAGGCCAACTGTTTGTAGGCTGTGCCGGAGGTTCAGACCTGAATATCTTTTTCCGATATAAAGACGATCTCTGTATACCCGAAGATCATGTGGCTGTAAAACTCAACCTGACAGGACTGAATGGAGGTCACTCTGGTGTGGATATCCATTTAGGACGCGCTAATGCCAACAAACTGATGTTTCGTTTTCTGAAAGAAGTTGTTGCCCGTTATGGGGTTCGCCTTTCCTGTATCGAAGGAGGCAATATGCGTAATGCTATTCCGCGCGAAGCTTTCGCCCTCGTCACTCTCCCGAAAGATAATGCGGATATTTTATGGAAGATGGTGTCCAACTATCTGGAGTTATACCGTGTGGAATATGCCGGAATCGAAAACAATATACAATTTACGGCCGAGAAGACGAAATTACCCGCTACACTCATTCCCGAAGAAATACAAGACGATTTGATCAATGCCGTAGAAGGATGCCCAAATGGAATGATCCACATGTTGCATGATTTTCCGGGAACGGTAGAAACCTCGTCGAATCTGGCCAGCGTGTCCTCCTCTCCCGGTCGGATTGATGTAAAAATATTGGTTCGCAGTTTTTCCGAAAGTCGTAAACTATCTGTATGCTCTGCTTTGGAAAGTGTCTTCGCACTGGCGGGAGCCGGAGTAGAATTCGGAGGGAGCTACAACGGTTGGCAACCCAACACAGATTCGCCCATTCTGCAACACATGAGACAAACCTACCGGGAATTGTACGGAAAAGAACCTGCAGTAAAAGTCATGCACGCCGGATTGGAATGTGGTATTATACAAGGAATCTATCCGGATATGGATATGATATCCATCGGCCCTGATTTGCAATTCCCTCATTCGCCGGACGAACGGGTGAATATCGCCTCGGTTGCAAAAGTGTGGGATTTTATCAGGCATACGCTTGAGTATTTATAAATCTAAATTATCATATTACGATGAAAACCATTTCAAGAAGAACAGCTATTAAATCAGTTTTAGCAGGCAGCGCCGCTGCCGCGGTTTCAGGAATTACCGTTGCTGCTACAGGCAATGCGGTTTCACAAACATCTACTCCATTAAAGGGAAATATTCGTCACTCCGTGAGTAAATGGTGCTTTGGAGATTATGAACTTGATGCTTTTTGTAAAATCTGTAAACGTATCGGCATAGAATCAGTAGAATTACTCGACCCGGAAGATTGGCCGACAGTTAAAGCAAACGGCCTCACGGTTGCCATGACGCAAGGAGCCGGTCTGGGTATTGATCGTGGTTTTAACGATCCTAAACTACATGATGAATTAGTGACAAGCTACGAGAAAGTCATTCCTCAGGTAGCCGAAGCAGGACTAACCAATCTGATTTGTTTTGCCGGTCGGCGCTACGGCGTCACCGACCTTCAAGGTTGGGAAAACTGCGAAAAAGGATTGAAACGCATCACGCCTGTCGCCGAGAAATACAACGTAGTCCTAACAATGGAATTGTTGAACAGTGTGGGACATAAAGACTATCTGTGCGACCATACCGTTTGGGGAGTAGAACTTTGTCGCAGAGTGGGTTCTTCCAATTTCAAATTACTGTACGACATTTATCACATGCAGATTATGGAAGGGAATATCATTGATACGATTCGCAAGTATCACGAATTTTTCTCACACATCCATACCGGTGGAAATCCCGGACGAGCCGAAATAGACGAAACACAGGAACTCTATTATCCTGCCATTATGAAGGCCATTGTAGAAACCGGTTACAAAGGATTCGTCGGACAGGAATTTGTCCCAAAGCAGAAAGACAAAATTGCTTCTTTAGAAAAATGTATCCGGATATGCGATGTTTAACCACAGCAATAAAACACGTCCTAGCCGTTGCCGGTCTGTTCTGCTTCATGATGCTCCTCGCCTGCTGCGGAAACAGGGTAGCCGGCACATTCACTTCCGGCGAAATATGGAAGGATAATAATGGGGTGCATATCAATGCACATGGAGGCGGAATCTTAACCTTGAGCGATACCTATTATTGGTTTGGAGAGCACAAAACAGAGGGAAGATCCGGAAATTCCGCCCAAGTAGGTGTACATTGTTATTCATCCCAAGACTTATATCAATGGAAGGACGAAGGCATCGCCCTCTCAGTGGTTGCCGACGATACGACGCACAGCATCACGAAAGGTTGTATATTGGAGCGGCCGAAAGTAATTTATAATAAGAAAAATAATCAATATGTCATGTGGTTCCACCTCGAACCTAAAGGTGAGGGATATTCGG
The DNA here is from genome assembly GCA_031278605.1 of Tannerellaceae bacterium. Classification (GTDB taxonomy): domain Bacteria; phylum Bacteroidota; class Bacteroidia; order Bacteroidales; family Tannerellaceae; genus DFXE01. Next base: position 1,075 of record JAITKB010000048.1, on the reverse strand, counting down.
GAGCCATGAGCGGTATTGCGATAAGCGACCGGCCCACAGGTCCCTATACTTTTGTAAAAGCTATCCGTCCCAATGCAGGTTATTGGCCGATCAATGTACTCGAAACACATAAGTCGGGCATTTTCCCCCAGGAATCCCAACGATTCTCAGGAGGCGATTTGCCTGCTCATCCGGATACCTTAAACCTCTTGGGACGCGATATGCCCGGCGGCCAGATGGCGAGAGATATGAATCTTTTCGTTGACGATGACGGAACAGCCTACCACATCTATGCTTCCGAGGAAAACAGCACTTTACATATTTCTCAATTAGACGAAGACTATACTGGATGTTCCGGCAAATACGCCCGTTTTTTTGTAAACCGTTTCATGGAAGCGCCCACTATGTTTAAGAAAGACGGGAACTATTATCTGATTATGTCGGGCTGTACAGGATGGGCGCCCAATGCCGGTCGATCGGCTGTTGCTCCGTCTGTCTGGGGACCTTGGGAAGAGTTGGAAAACCCCTTTAAAGGAGAAGATTCCGACCTTTCTTTTCATTCGCAAAGCACATACGTCTTACCTGTTCCGGGAACAACCCATCGTTTTATCTACATGGGCGACCGCTGGACACCGGAAAATGCTATCGACGGGCGATATATCTGGTTGCCTCTTCGCATAGAAGGGAAACAACCCGTTATTGAATGGCTGCCGGAATGGTCATACGAAACGACAGAATAGCTTCTGCCCAAAGAACACTTTCCACACTTGTATATCAATCTTAACCCGTTAAGCTTTTAACGGGTTAAGATCCCTTATTGTCTTCCCAAAATCTTAACATCAGAATCGCAAAAATCATTTAATACAACCTAACGCTATAAAATACCCCGGCTCTACAAAGTCTACATAAAAAACCACCCCTGTTTTTCCCCTCATTTTCTCCCTTATTTTCCTCTTATTTTTCCCTCCATTTCCCTCTCCATTTTTTCCCTCAAAAAAGTGTAACAATAAATCCTTCGTTTAAATGCAACACTGGGTGTTGTGACATGGATGCGGAGGTACCAATGATAGTTGAACTAATTTATAGTAAACCCTAT
>JAITKB010000035.1 GCA_031278605.1 Tannerellaceae bacterium | reverse complement strand
ACGATCGAAAAATTTTGGCTCTATGGGCACTGGATTTTGACTTGAAAAACGGCTGCCGGGCTGCTCGGATTCATATATATAGCAACACTAGCAGCGTTTTTGAGGTACGCGATATGAAGACAGACCGTCTTGTACAGGCATCGGAGTCCGGTTTGAATATTCAACTCTTTGCCGACGGCCGCTATGGGGCTTTCTCCACCAACCGACTGTATAAGGATGAACTGGAAAAGTTTATCCGGAACGGGATCGAATCAACACGCTATCTGGCGGAAGACAAAGACCGACGCTTGCCCGACTCATCTTTATATTATAAGGGAGGTGGAGACGATCTTCAACAGCTCGACCCGCATTTCGGCTCCATCCAGCCCGACGACAAGTTGGCATTGGCGATGCAGGTATGCGACGAAATCATGGGCAAGGACCACCGCATTATCTCCTCTGTATCTTCTTATGGCGACGAAATAAGTTCCGGATACCTGATTGCCAGCAATGGATTTGAAGGCGAAACGGCTTCCTCGTCCTATACCTTGACGGGCAGCGTCAGCATCAAGGAAGAAGATAGCGAAGCGCGTCCGGAATCCTATTGGTATGATTCCTCTATCTTCTACGATACCCTGATGAAGAAAGGTATCGGAACGAAAGCCCTGGAGCGTACGATCCGTAAGCTGGGCCAAAAGAAAACGACTTCGGGAAAGTATTGCATGGTGGTGGATAATCTCAATTCCTCTCATCTGCTTTTGCCGGTGATCCATGCACTGTATGGTTCGTCCATTCAGCAAAAAAATTCGTTCCTTCTGGATAAACTGAATCAAAAGGTGGCGGGAGAGAAACTCACGCTAACGGATGAACCTCATCGTCCACAATCTCCCGGCGCACGTTATTTCGATAACGAAGGGGTTGCCACCAGGCAGTTGCCCGTATTCGAAAACGGTGTTCTCAAAACGTATTATATCGACACCTATCATGCAAATAAATTGGGGATATCCCCCACCATCCATTCGCCTTCTATCCTCGCCCTGCAGTTGGGAGACAAGGAGATGGGCGGCTTAATTTCTCTGGTGGAGAAAGGCATTCTGGTCGCCGGCTTCAATGGGGGAAATTGCAATAGTTCTACTGGCGACTTCTCCTACGGCGTGGAAGGTTTCCTTATTGAGAACGGTCAACTTACACAGCCTGTTTCCGAAATGAATATCACCGGCAATATGCTCACACTCTGGAGCCGGCTCGTCGAAGCGGGGAAAGATACACGCAAGAGTTCCGTATGGAAAATCCCCTCCCTTTTGTTTGACAACGTGAATTTCAGCGGACTTTGAAGCATCTATCCTTTAATGTATTTCAACAACCAACGGCCTGTTCACCTTGTGTGAAAAGGATCTTATGTACCCAAACCAGTCGGTTGACGTAGGGAAACCCCATTTGCTCCATCCTCCACCCCAGTAATACGTAAAGTCTGTGTCCGGAGTATAATCGCTCATTGACAGCACATGTCCTTCGGCTCTGCGTTCGGCCTTTTCCCTGTCGGAGAAGTACGCAACGCGGGTTTCCTTTACGCTTGAAGGGAATATGGCGCCGATGTAGAGTTGCCCGTTCAGCGGATCAGCAGGGTCGGCGTATGCGATGAAGCCTTCGGAGGCATCGGCTAAGTAATCCTTACTCCCTTGATGCATCACAATGCCGGTTGCCAGAGGCGTTTTCCGGCTTAAACCCCGGAAGGATAACGTGACTTTATTCAACTGCGAACCGGCGTCCAGCGAAAGGAGGCGTGTTTCGATCACATGCTCGTCGTTGCCTATCCGCAAGGGATTATAGGTTAGTTTCACCGTGAAGCGCAAAGGGCCGTTGTCCAGTATTTCGTATGTCTTGTAGCAATAGGGATAAACCAGGGTATCGTTGGCCATCAATGCCGAAGCTCCCGCCCCTAACGTAGGGCCGACGTTGTAATAATCCAGGCCGTTCCCATGATCCGTATGATACGAGACGCCGTGTACCAATTCCTGATAGTAACGTTCTTCCACCACCGGCTCCGCCACATTCTTCACCCACACATCATAGCCGAAAGCCCGTTCGCCGGAAGCTTGTAAGGCAGGGCCATAGAGGCGAAAAGCAATCCGGTTGTTTTCCCAGGCAATATCGTCCAGCCGTTCGGGATATGCCCGTCCGCATACAAGCGTATCATACACCTCCGGCCTTCCGGCTTTCAGGATAAATCCGGCTGTAGCCTTCGCTGGGAGGCTTACCGGGAAAATCACTTTTTTATCATAGGTCAGTTGACAGGGCACCTGTTTCCCTTTGTCATCTGCAATGATAAACGGCCCCTCATCCGGGAGGCCTTTAAGCGTTTCGGTGGCAATCTCTATAAGTTCCCCGCTACGATCGAAAGAGGATGGATTCCCAACCGTAATATGTACGGTTTTCTCCTCCGTACAGGCAAAGGCTATACATGCCGCAAACAGCCATGCTGTAATTCTTTTCATGATATCATGGATGGATAATGATGGATAATGCGCGTGGATAAGTTAGGCCAAAACAGCTTCAATAGCACGCAGTTCGCTTGCCTCGAAGCGGAGATGGCGGAGTGCATTCAGATTGTTGAGTAATTGTTCTACGGAACTTGCGCCGATCAGCACACTGGTTACGCGATCGTCTTTCAGCAGCCAGGCCAGCGCCATTTCGGCCAGGGATTGGCCGCGGGAAACGGCAATATCGTTCAGTTGGCGTACCTTGTTCATCACCTCTTGCGTTACCTGACTTCTTTGCAAGAATCCGCTGGGCTTGGCAGCGCGTGAGTTCTCCGGTATGCCGTTCAGGTATTTGTTTGTCAGCAAGCCTTGCGCCAGGGGTGAGAAGGCGATAAGTCCCACGCCTTCGTCTTTCAACAACGGCAAGAGTTTGGCTTCAACCCAGCGTTCCAACAGGGAGTACTTCGGCTGATGTATCAGGCAATGCACCTTGTGTTCCTTCAGGGCGGTCAGGGCGGCTTGGGTTTCTTCATCGTTGTAGTTGGAGATCCCCACGTACAGCGCTTTGCCTTGTTGTAGCATATCGGCCAGAGCGCCCATGGTTTCTTCAACAGGCGTATGAGGGTCGGGGCGATGCGAGTAGAAGATGTCCACGTAGTCCAGCCCCATGCGTTTGAGGCTTTGGTTTAGGCTTGCCATGAGGTATTTGCGGCTTCCCCAATTGCCGTAAGGTCCCGGCCACATATCGTATCCGGCTTTTGAGGAGATGATCAATTCGTCGCGGTATTTACCAAGTCCTTTCTTCAGTATTTGTCCGAAATTTTCTTCTGCCGATCCGTATACCGGCCCGTAATTATTAGCCAGGTCGAAATGGGTAATACCTTTATCAAATGCCGTATGGGCGATTTTGACAAAATGGTTAAACACATCAACGCTTCCGAAGTTATGCCATAATCCCAAAGAAATAGCGGGTAGGAGGATCCCGCTACGTCCACAACGACGATAAATCATATCGTCATACCGTTTTTCATTTGCTTCCATAGGGTTTAAAATTTGAGAATGAATGAGAATGAATATTGTTTAATTATGATGAAGCAAATGTAGACAAAAAAAAATCGAGGTTCAATAACGAATCCTAATAGGCGAGGGTTATGGAGCCGAAATGGTTCAGTCGAACATGTTTTTGAATTTGCTGAAGATTTTGTCCTTCATGGATTTCTTGGGGCGGAAGTTGGGGGAATTTTCCAGTCCCTGGAGCAGGGATTTTTCCGATTCGGACAGGGTTTCCGGGATATAGACACTGATATTGATTAGCAGGTCGCCGGTACCGTATGTATTTACAGAGGGCAAACCTTTGTTTCGCAGCCGGAGGACTTTACCGGGTTGGGTAGCCGGTTCTATTTTCACTTTTACTTTTCCGTCGATGGTGGGCACTTCTACGCTATCGCCCAGGGCGGCTTGGGGGACGCTTAGCAGGAGGCTGTACAACAGGTCGTTTTCGTCCCGCAGCAATTCCGGGTGGGGTTCTTCTTCTATCAGGATCAGCAAGTCGCCGTTGATTCCGCCGTGTCGGGCGGCATTTCCTTTGCCGCTCATGGAGAGTTGCATACCTTCGGCCACGCCGGCGGGGATGTGGAGTGTGATTACTTCATCATCTTTCACGATGCCTTCTCCGGCACAGGCCTGGCATTTTTTGGTGATGATGCGTCCTTCGCCGTTGCAGTTTGGGCAGACGCTTTGGGTTTGCATTTGTCCGAGGAAGGTGTTGGTTATGCGTGTAACCATGCCTGTGCCCCGGCACGTGTCGCAGGTTTTGGAGTGGTTGCCTTCTTCCGCTCCGCTACCGTGGCAGAGGGAACAGGGCACGAATTTCTTTACTTTGATTTTTTTCTCTACTCCTTTGGCTATTTCGTTCAGGCTGAGTTTCACTTTCACGCGCAGGTCGGAGCCTCTGTTTACGCGACGTCCTCCTGCGCGGGAGCTGTTGCCGAAGCCGCCGAAGCTGAAGTGTCCGCCGAATATGTCGCCGAAGCGTGTGAAGATGTCTTCCAGATCGAAGTCGCCGCTGAAGCCTCCTCCTGCTCCGGAGGCGCCGGTTCCTGCGTGTCCGAACTGGTCGTAGCGTTGACGTTTTTGCGCATCGCTTAAAATGTCGTAGGCTTCTGCGGCTTCCTTGAATTTTTCTTCTGCGGCTTTATTTCCCGGATTTTTATCGGGATGATATTCGATGGCTTTTTTTCGGTACGCTTTTTTGATATCCTCGCTTGTAGCATCTTTACCGACCCCCAGTATGTCGTAGTAATCTTTTTTTGTCATTTCCGTATCATTTAATGCATGTGTGTATTCTTCCGTGCTTATTCTCCCACAACCACTTTGGCGTGTCGGATTACTTTGTCGTAGAGGGTATATCCTGTTTGCACGGTGTCTATTACCTTTCCTTTCCGGTCCTTGTCGGGGATCATCGCTACGGCTTCAAACGTTTCGGTATCGAACGGTTCGTTGGTGCTTGGGATGGGTTTTACGCCCTGTTGGGTCAGGAAGTTGATAAATTTGGTATGAATCAATTCCACTCCTTCCTTTACGGCTTGGATGTTTTCGGCTGTGCGCACTGTTTGCATGGCCCGTTCCAGGTCGTCTATTACCGGGAGCAGAGCGGTGAGCAGGGTTTCTCCTCCGCTTTTTATCAGTTCGGCTTTTTCGCGCAGGGTGCGTTTTCTGTAATTGTCGAATTCGGCCATCAGGCGCAGGTATGCGTCGTTTAGTACGTCATATTTGTTGGGCAGATCGTTTGTAGCGTCTGTCACATTGTCGGTCTGCGTTACATTTTCTGACACAGTTGCTGTTTCCTCCTGCTGTTCTGTCGTAGCGTTGTTGTTCAACACTTCTTCTTTTTCGTTCAGTTCCATGGGGTTATTCGGATTCATCTTTATCACTAATCTTTGGTTCATAATTTTGGTAAATGCGTATCAAAAATATTGCCAATCGCAGCAAAGAAGGAGATACCTCCACTTGGGCGCCCCTTGGTTCGTCAGGGATGTTTGCCTCCTCCCCAAGGGCGCCGAAATGGGGAAAAAAGGCCCTTAAGATAAGTCGTATACTTATCCTAGATGAGTCGTATACTTATCTAGGATGAGTCGTATACTTATCCTGGATGAGTATTTGACCTGTCTTAGCCGTATATTTGCGCCTTCAAAGCATTTTCGATTGGGGAAAAAAGAACATTATGGAAGACTTATTACATGACATCTGGGAGCATAGGCTTTATATGCCCGCTTCTTTGGTTACCACCCGTGGGATACCTGTATCCGTCATTGATTCGGGGATTCGGAACTTGAACCAAAGATCCGGCTTCCTGAATGTCAAGCTAAGGATCGGCGATACGACCCGGGTCGGCAATGTGGAAATACGCCGCAAGGCCTCCGACGGGATGCAGCCTCATTGCAACGGCAATCATCCTGCCTGCGACAGGTTTTGCGATTCGGTGATTCTTCTCCTGGTGGGCGAAAACGATACGGAGGTGTACCGCTCCGACGGCCAACTTATCCCGCAGATTTTGCTCTCGGTCAGCCCCTCGTGGCTTTCTTTAAGGGCCAAAAGCATCCTCCTCCTGGCCAAGGAGTACAACTACGATTGGAACGAGGTGTTTTACATCCTATTGACACGTTCTTTCGGCTCCGGCATACACCCTGAGGCGTTTGAGCGTCTGGCCCGGAGTCTTCCTTTGCGTTACATCCGGAAACAAAGGGGGATTCACTTTCAGATAGAGGCGATGTTGTTCGGTCGGGCGGGTTTGCTGGAGGATGAGCCGGGGGAAGGCTCTCAAGGGGATTATTACGGACTCCTTCGGCAGGAGTATCGGTTTTTGCGGCATAAGTTCGGCCTCTCGCCTTCGGAGGCTTCCTTGTTCGGGCATTTGTGCCGATCTCCTCACGTAAGGCTGGCGCAGTTGGCCTCGTTGTGGTATGGCCACGATACCCTTTTCTCCTTTGTAAGAGACGAGGACGATCCGGAGAAGATAAAAGAAGTCTTCCGGGTGTGTCCTTCCGACTACTGGCAAACGCACGACAACTTCCACCGGAGAAGCGAACGGCAGGAGAAATACCTGGGAGAAAGCGCCCTTTGTTCCTTGCTTGTCAACGCGGCGGCCCCCGTGCTCTTCGCCTATGGGGAACAGCACAGGCTCCCCGCATACGGCGAACGCGCCGGCCGCTTCCTGGAGTGCCTGCCGGTGACACTCGGGCGCTAAATGTTTGTACGGCCGGATGGGTTTTCGATTGCTTGCGGGTTCCTGTCCGTAAAATTTCCCTACTTTTGTTTTTATGAAAAAGATACAAACACTTATGGCTTTGGCCGGAACGCTGCTGACCTGTGCATGTGCCAACATCGGAATGCCCAACGGCGGGCCTTACGACGAACAACCTCCCCGCTTCGTGAGCAGCAAGCCCGCGCCGGGGCAGACGAATTACAGGGGGAAAACCCTTGAAATCCTTTTCGACGAACTGATACAGATAGATAAGCCCACCGAGAATGTGATCATCACCCCGCCTCAGAAGCAGTTGCCTGTTATCCGCCCTTCGGGGAAGAAGGTGACGGTGGAGTTGCTCGACACCTTGCAGGAAGAAACCACCTATACCATCGACTTTACGAGTTCCATTATGGACAATAACGAGAAAAACGTGCTGGAGAATTTCTCTTTCGCCTTTTCCAGCGGCGACGTGCTTGATTCGCTCGAAGTATCGGGCTACTTGTTGCAGGCCGAGAACCTGGAGCCAATGCCGGGTATTACCATCGGGCTGCACAGGAACCTCCACGATTCGGCCTTTGTGAAAGAAACCTTCGTGCGCACTTCGCGTACCAACGACAAGGGACGCTTTGTGATTCGTAACATTGCCCCCGGCGCTTACCGCCTTTTTGCCCTCAACGATAAAAACCGGGATTATAAGTTCGACCAGCCCGGGGAGGAGATAGCCTGGTGCGATTCCCTTATCCTTCCTACTTTTGAAACGGCCATTCGCCGGGATACCCTTTGGAAGGATTCCCTTAGCGTTGATACCGTTTATACGGTAGCTTATACCCGTTTTTTGCCGGATTCCATTGAGTTGCGGCTATTTTCGGAAAAATTCGAGCGCCAATACCTTCTTCGCCCCGAGCGGACGCAAAACAACCGCTTTACGATACGCTTTAATGCCCCGACCGATTCCCTTCCTGTGGTTCGTCCGCTCAACTTCGCCCCTGCCGACAGCGCCGGGTGGTACCTCACGCAATGGGCCGAACAGGGGAAAGCCCTGAACTACTGGCTGACCGATTCGCTGGTATGGAACCGGGACACGTTGCAGATGGCCCTCACCTACGAGGCGAGTGATTCGTTGAACAACCTTGTTTCGCGTACCGACACCCTTAGCCTCTTCGTGCGCAACCGCCCTTCCGAAAGCAAAAGGCCGCCACGGGGCAGGAAGGAAGAAGCGCTTCCCGCCATCGAATTCCTGGGAATGTCTCTTAACGCACCCGGGGTCATGGACATCTTTGACACCCTCTCGATTGTTTTCAGCGAACCGGTGCCGAAGGTATCGAAGGAGTTTTTCCGCCTGGAGTTGAAAACCGATACCTTGTTCGCCCCTGCCGACTTTGCGCTTCTGCCCGATTCTTCCGACGCCCTGGTTTTCCATTTCCTTCGCCCGTGGAATTACGGCGAGGAATACCGCCTGGAGGTTGATTCGGCCACCCTGTTCAGCCTCTACGGGAAATGGAACAACCGGGTGAGCCACACCTTTACCATCCGGCAGGAGGATCACTACGGACATTTGTTTATTCACATACAAGGCTTGGCCGACAGCATTCCCGCCTTTGTGGAACTGCTCAACGGGAACGACGAACCCGTGCGCAAGGCAACCGTAAAAGACGGCGGGGCGCTCTTTATGAACCTTCCGCCCGCCGGATACTACGCCCGCCTGATACGGGACGCCAACCGGAACGACCGCTGGGATACGGGCAACTATGCCGAAAAGCTTCAGCCGGAAACCGTCTTTTACTATCCGAAGAAAATCGAGGTGATGAAAAACTGGCAGCTTGAGATACAGGATCCCCCCTGGGACCTTTCCGCCACGCCGCTCATTCGGCAGAAACCCCTGGAGATAACGAAGAATAAACCCAAAGAGGCCACAAAACCCAAAAGAGATTATAGAGATGAAGGAAAACGACAATCATCCTCCGGCAGTTCGGGACTGCCGGGTGGTTTGCGCTTTTAGGGCCCGCCTTTTTTTCCTGTTGTTTCTTCTGGTTTGCCCTCTTGGTCGGACAAGGAGCGATAGCTGCCTTGACCGTCCGGTATTGCATCCTGGCGAACGCCTCACCTACGAGTTGTATTTCAAGTGGGGCTTTCTGATGCCCAAGGCCGGGTTGGCACAATTTTCCGTGAGCGAGGCCCGCTACGGGAACCTTCCCGCCTGGGAATACCGTATGCAGTTCCATACGGTGGGGATGTTTGAGCGGATTTTTAAGATGCGGGACACGCTCACCACTTATTTTTCACCCGTCCAGCAACTTCTTTTCAGCGACAAACGCACCGACGAAGGAGGATATTACCTGGCCGACCGGATGTACTTCACTCCGCTTTCTTCGGGGGAGACTTCCGTTCGTTCCCTGCGTCATAACCGCAGCGGTTTGCGCTTGGATACCACGCTTGTGGTAGGCGGATGCGCCTTTGATATGATGGCCGCCACGCTTTACCTTCGCGCCATCGGCTGGCAGGACCTGAAGGTGAGGGACGAATTTCCTTTTCGCGTCGTTGTGGGCAAAGACGTTGTCCGGGCTTCATTCCGTTACACCGGCCAGGCGGTTGTTTCCCCCGGCGGCCGGGTGAAATACCGCACGCACCATTTTTTTATCGACGTATACGACCCGGCATTTGAGCAAAGCAAAGAAGCGGCCGAGGTATGGATAGGCGATGACGAGAACCACCTGCCCATCCGCGTCCGGGCCAAGCTTGCTATCGGGGCCGTTGAAGTATACCTGGGCGATGCGGTCAACTTAAGGCACGCTTTTGCCAGCCGGATTCCTGGGGTGGGCAACTAAGGCGGCGTGCGTTTCAAGAAATTAGGATCTTATATGTTTAATAATAATTAATGCAACAACTATGATGGAAAAGAGTATTAAAGGTACACAAACCGAGCAGAATCTGTTAAAATCCTTTGCCGGGGAATCCCAGGCAAGAAGTCGCTATGTTTTTTTTGCGAGTCAGGCCAAGAAGGAAGGTTACGAACAAATAGCCGGCGTATTTGCCGAGACGGCTGAGCAGGAAAAGGAACATGCCAAACGTTTTTTTAAATTCCTCGAAGGGGGAACCGTGGAGATCACCGCTTCTTTTCCCGCGGGCCGCATTGCCACCACCCGGGAGAACCTCGCCGCCGCTATTGACGGGGAGAACGAAGAATGGACGGAGCTTTATCCCGTTTTTGCCGACGTGGCCGAAGCGGAGGGTTTTAAGTCCATAGCGGTAGCCTGGCGGATGATTGCCGCGGTGGAGGCCGAACACGAGCGACGTTACCGCAAACTCCTTCACAACCTGGAGCGCGACCAGGTATTCCGCAAAGAGGAAGCCATCGAATGGCAGTGTCGCAACTGCGGATACGTGCATAAGGGAAAATCAGCGCCCGGCAAATGCCCTGCCTGCGAGCATCCCCAAGCCTATTTTGAGCCGAAGAAGCAGAATTATTAATTCTTTCCCCCTTGTAACGAGGCATACAGGCCCGTAACCCGGCATCCTATCGGAGGGGTTACGGGCCTCTTTGCCCAAAAAAGGCAAGCCTCACGGAGTTCGCCGGGCCTCGATCCACCCTTGGGGCAAGCCTGACGGAGTTCGCCGGCGGGCTTGCCCAGTTTGGGCAAAGGGGTCCGCCGAACTCCGTGAGGCTTGCCTTTTTTGGGCAAGGCCGCCGGAGTTCGCCGGGCCTCGATCCACCCTTGGGGCAAGCCTGACGGAGTTTGCCGGGAGGCTTGCCTTTTTGGGGGCAAGCCTGACGGAGTTCGCCGGGAGGCTTGCCCCGGGAGTGGATCGAGGCTCCGCAAAGGCCGGGAGGCTTGCCCCAAGGGTGGATCGAGGCCCGGCGAAAGCCCGGCGGCTTGCCCCTTTCGGTTGCGGAAGCCCGCCGTGGCTGTGAGGGGGTTTTTGTAAAGAGGACTCGCGTTAATCGAGCATATACCCTTGTTCGTCGATAAATGAGGTACAGTGGACGTTTTCTTTTTGAACGAATCCCCTTGGAGGCCTACATTTGCGGGAAAGTACGTAATAACTACATGAAAAGTGAGTTTGATCTATGAATAATAATCCAATTTTAAATGAGAAAATTACTATGCGTTAGAATGATGACGTCCGTGGTGGCTTTGAGCCTGATCGCATCGGCTTTTACCTTCCTACATGCCCAGGAACGGCCCCTGGTGATTGATCTGAATGAAGCCCTGGAAATCGCCCTGAGCGAAAACCCGACAGTGAAAGTGGCCGAAGAGGAAATTGTAAAGAAGAAATATGCGCAGAAAGGCGCCTATGCCGCACTGTTTCCACAAATCAACCTGAGCGGAGATTATGGACGAACGCTCAAAAAACAAGTCATGTACATGGACGGGGCCTTTGATATGACCGCTATGATGATGCCCATGTTCGACGGCATGGAGCAAACCTTCGCAACCCAGGTGCCGGGCTATCAGCCGGGTACGTTGCTCAAGGAAATCAACGCCGCAACACCGCAGGTAGACCCCGCGGCAGGAGAAACGGGCATCACCGTCGGAAGGGACAACAACTGGAGCGCCGGATTCTCGGCCGGTTTGCCGCTGGTGAATGTCGCACTGTGGAAGAGTCTCGCCGTCTCGGCCGTAGACGTGGAACTCGCCGTGGAGCAGGCGCGGGCTTCGAAAATAGATATGATCAACCTGGTGAAAAAGAGTTTCTACAACGTCCTGCTCGCCGGTGATTCCTACCGTGTTTTTCAGGAAAGCTACGACCATGCTACGGCCAATTACCGGGATATACAAAATAAGTTCAACCAGGGTCTGGTCCCCGAATACGACCTGATCCGAGCCGGTGTGTCGGTGAAAAACATGGAGCCAAACCTCTTGCAGGCCGAAAATGCGCGGGTCTTGTCGGAATGGCAGCTCAAAGCCCTGCTCGGACTGGACCTCGAACTCGACCTGGAATGTAAAGGAAGACTGACGGATTTCCAATCCGAACTCTTCGCCGATTACCTCGCCCTGGCAACACAAACCGGCCTGGAAGACAATAGCGTGCTGAAACAGCTGGATCTGCAAGGGAAACTGCTCACACGAACCCTGGAAATGCAGCGGATGGATTTCCTCCCTACGCTTTCCCTCTCGGCGATCTACCAGTGGAGCGCGATGAACAACGATTTCCGCCTGAAAGACTACCGCTGGAATCCCTACTCGGTGTTGAGCCTCTCGGTGAGCGTGCCGGTCTTCTCGGGCGGAAGCCGCTTGCACAAACTGAAACAAACCCAACACTCCATCCGTCAGCTCCGGCTGCAAAAGGAAGATACGCAACGAAACCTGCAACTCTCCATCAAACTCTCCACCGATAATATGAATACATGCGTGAAGCGCTTCGACGCTGCACAAAAAGCCGTGGAACAAGCCGGAAGAGGATACGAAATCGCCCGCAAACGCTACGACGTGGGAGCAGGGACACTCTTGGAAACAAACGACGCCGAACTTGCGCTCACACAAGCCAAGCTGAATTTTCATCAGGCCATATACGACTATATGACCGCCAGGGCCGATCTGGAAAAAACCCTGGGCAAGGAATCCTATAGGAAATGATTATCATTACATTCAAATCAACAATAAAAATGAGAACAGATAAGCTATTTAAATTCATACTGCCGACAGCTTTCGCCCTTTTGCTCTCCTGCACCCCGGGGGAAAAGAAAACGGAAGAAGCGACCGCAAAACCGAAAGTGAAACTCCAAACCGTACGCGCCGAAGAAGTGGAACAGTACCGTGAATTTACGGCTACCGTCGAGGCCGCCGTTTCCAACAAAATCGCCCCGCAGGCGCCGGTGCGCATCCGTACACTCCATGTGGAGGTGGGCGATCACGTTTCCAAGGGGCAAATCCTGGCCGTGATGGACGCCACGAACCTGCGTCAGCTGGAAATTCAGATAAGCAACCAGGAAACGGAATTTAAGCGCATCGACGAATTATATAAGATAGGAGGTGTGTCCCAATCGACTTGGGAAGCCCAGAAAACAGCCATAGAAGTGGCAAGGGAAACCCTCGAGAATCTGAAGGAAAACAACGAACTCCCCAGCCCGGTGGCCGGAATGGTCACGGCGCGGAACTACGACAGCGGGGATATGTACTCCGGAGCCTTGCCCGTGTATGTGGTGGAACAGATCCGACCCGTGAAGCTGTTGGTGCATGTCTCGGAGAGTTATTTCACGAAAGTGAAAAAAGGCATGGAGGTGGACGTCCGCTTAGATGTGTACGGCGATGAGGCGTTTGCCGGCCGGGTGCATCTGGTCCATCCCACGATTGACCCCGCCACCCGTACCTTCCCCGTGGAAGTGCGCATACCCAATAACGACGAACGGATCCGACCCGGCATGTTTGCCCGCGTGACAATGAACTTCGGCGCACGCGGACATGTCGTGGCCCCCGACCTCGCCATTGTGAAACAAAGCGGATCCGGCGATCGCTACATCTATCTATACAACCCCGACGGATCGGTAACCTACCAAAAAGTAGAACTGGGACGACGCCTGGGCGATCGCTATGAAATCCTTTCGGGACTGGAAGACGGCAACCGCGTGGTGGTGTCGGGACAAAGCCGTTTGACCAACGGTATGGAAGTAGAGGTGGTAAACTAAGAGGAAGGAAACAATACGATGAGTTTATATTCAACAGCGGTGAAAAAGCCGGTAACCACGGCGCTGATCTTTGTGGCGGTTGTCATTATCGGACTCTTTGCCCTAAGTCGGTTGTCCATTGATTTGCTTCCGAAGATCGACATGAACATGATTATGGTGATGACCTCCTATCCCGGTACCAGTGCGGCAGATATTGAGATGAACGTATCGAAGCCCCTGGAAAATACCCTGAACAGTGTGGCCAACCTGAAGAATATTACCTCGCAGTCGAGGGAAAACATCTCCGTCATTACCCTGGAGTTTGAATACGGATCGGATACGGATGTGGCAACCAACGATGTGCGCGATAAGCTGGAAATGGTCAAGGCCTATCTGCCCGATGGGGCCGAAAGCCCGGTGATCTTTAAATTCGGCACGGATGACATTCCCATCCTCATGCTCTCGGTGACGGCCGAGGAAAGTACCAATGCCCTCTACAAGATTCTGGACGATAAGGTGGCCAATCCCCTGGCGCGCATCAACGGCGTAGGGGCGGTGTCGATCAGCGGAACGCCCACACGCGAACTGCAAGTGTATTGCGATCCCTACAAGCTGGAAGCCTACGGGCAAACCATCGAAAGCATCTCGGCGGTAATCGCCCAGGAAAACCGCAATACGCCGGGGGGAGTGATCGACATTGGCTCGAACACCTATTCCCTTCGCGTCCAGGGCGAGTTTACCCAGGTGAACCAGTTGCTAGAGTTGGTTATCGGAAGCCGGGAGGGGAAAACGGTGTATCTCCGCGATGTGGCCTATGTGCAGGACCATGTGGAGGAACGCACCCAGGAGACCTACAACAACGGCGTGCGCGGCGGGATGATTATCATCCAAAAGCAATCCGGGGCCAACTCGGTGGAAATCGCCGAAAAAGTATACGAAAAACTTCCCGAAATACAGGCCAGCCTCCCCTCGGACGTGGAGTTGGGCATCATCATGGATTCCTCCGAAAACATCGTGCATACCATAGATACCCTGGTGGAAACCGTGCTGGTAACCTTCCTGATCGTGATGCTGGTGGTGTTGGCCTTTTTGCGTCGCTGGCGGGCTACGTTTATCATTGTTTTGACCATCCCCATCTCGCTCATTGCCTCGTTTGCCTACCTCATGGGATCGGGCAATACCTTGAATATCGTGTCGATGAGTTCGCTCTCCATCGCCATCGGTATGGTGGTGGATGATGCGATTGTGGTGTTGGAGAACATCACCAAACACATCGAGCGTGGCAGTACGCCCCGGCAGGCGGCCATTCATGCGACCAATGAGGTGGGACTGGCCGTTATGGCCTCTACCCTTACGATTCTGGCGGTCTTCCTGCCTTTTACGGTGATAACTTCCGGCATTGCGGGAATTATGTTCCGTCAGTTGGGGTGGATTGTCACCATTGTGATTAGCGTATCGCTCATCTCGGCCCTCACCCTGACGCCCATGATGTGCTCGCAAATGCTTCGGCTGAATCCCAAAAAAGGCCGGCTGTACGCCTTTTTCTTCACTCCCGTGGAAAAGGCGTTGAACCGCCTGGATACGGCTTATTCGCAATTTGTGGACTGGGCGGTTCGGCACAGGAAAACGGTGATTACCGGCGCTCTGGTTGTTTTCGCGGCGAGTTTGCTGTTGCTCCCTTCCATCAAGACGGAGTTTTTCCCTACACAGGATAATGCACGCATTGGCATCAACATCGAGTTGCCTGTGGGGACACGTCAGGACATCACCCGCGATCTGGCCTCGCGGATAGATGAAGCGTTCCGCCGGAAATATCCGGAAATAGAAATCTCAAACTATACGGAAGGGCAGGCCAATACGGACAACACCTTTGCCCAGTTGAGCAATAGCGGCACGCACATCATTGAGTTTAATATCAGTTTGTACAGCGTGGGGGAACGCCGGGAAAAGAGCGGCGCGGAGAGGAAACTGACTGAAATCTGCGAGTTCATGCGCCAGGATCTGGAGGCATATCCGGAAATCATTCGCTTTGAGGTACTGGCCGGAGGCGGAGGCGGTATGATGGGAGGCGAAGCAAGCGTGGATGTAGAAATCTATGGCTTCGACTTTTCGCAGACAGACTTCGTAGCCAACGAAGTCGCCCAACGCCTCCGGGAGCACCCCAGCGTATCCCAGGTAACCATCAGCCGGGAAGATTACATCCCCGAATACCAGGTTGATTTCGATCGCGAGAAACTTGCCGTCAACGGGTTGAACATCACAACGGCCTCGACCTATATGCGCAATCGCATCAACGGTGCGGTGGCCTCGCTCTACCGCGAAGACGGCGATGAATATAACATCCGGGTGCGTTACGCTCCCGAATTTCGACAGTCCTTGGAGGATATAGAGAACATTGTCATCTACAACAATGCAGGCCAGGGCGTCCGCGTCCGCGAAGTAGGTCAGGTCGTGGAACGCATGACCCCGCCCACCATCGAACGTAAAAACCGGGAACGCATCATCACCGTATCCGCCATTGCTGCGGAAGGCGCCGCCCTAAGCGACGTGGTGAATGTGGCCAATGCCGAGATGAAAACAATGGATATCCCTCCCGAAATCGGTTGGCAGTTGGCGGGTTCTTATCAGGATCAGCAGGAGACGTTCACCGATCTGACGGTGTTGATGTTGTTGATATTGATTCTGGTATTTATTGTTATGGCGGCGCAGTTCGAGTCGTTGGTTGATCCGTTTGTCATCATGTTTTCCGTTCCGTTTGCTTTTGTTGGTGTTTTATTGGGTTTGTCGGTCACCCAAACTCCTTTGGGGGTCATGGCGCTCATTGGGCTGATTATGCTGATAGGCATTGTGGTAAAGAACGGGATTGTGTTGATAGACTACATCATTCTTTGTCGCGAACGCGGCATGAGCATCATCACATCTTGTGTTGCTGCGGGGAAATCCCGTCTTCGTCCGGTATTGATGACCAGTTTGAGTACCGTATTGGGGATGCTTCCTTTGGCATTGGGTAGGGGCGAAGGCTCGGAGATGTGGCACGCCATGGGTATGACCGTAGCCTGGGGTCTTTCGATCTCCACCTTAATTACCCTGATCATTGTACCGGTTATTTATTGCGTATTTGCTGCCAATGGAGTAAAGCGCAGAAGAAGAAAACTTAAAAAAAGCAGGCTGGGGATGAACTATAATGCAAATTAATCAGTTATAATAATATGAAAGCGATACTTATAACCTTCAATCAGGCATATTACGATGCAATTCTCTCCCTCATGGACCGGAGGGCCATCCGGGGTTACACCTATTGGGAAGACGTTCAGGGACGTGGGAGCCAAACCGGAGAACCGCATTACGGGACACACGCCTGGCCGACAAAAAATGCGGCGATCTTTGTTGTGGTAGAAAGCGGAAAGGTGGCCGATTTTCTGGATGCATTGCATAAATTGGATATACAAACGGAGGCGCAAGGCTTGCGTGCCTTTGTATGGGATGTTGAACAATTCATATAATCGTCATCGCAACGAAGGAGACAGGACAATTAATTAATACAATCAGAGCAATATAAGACGAGTCGGCTACTCACAGGTGGCCATCGTCTTTGCTATTTTAACACCATTGGATAATGACAACAAACGAACGTTTTAAGATTCTTCTTTTTGAAAGGAACGATAGTATTGGGCAACTGCTTTGTGAATTTATGTACATGAGCGATTTATCGGCCGACTTGTACACGGATCCGGAGGCGGCTTATCAGGCTTTTACGACAGGAGACTATTCGATTTGCATCATTAACATCGACGAATCCACCTTGCAGGAAGATTTCATGCTGGTAAAAAAGATTAAATCCTGCTCTTCCGACGTCTTATTGATTTTCCTTGCTTCGGCTCCAACTCCGGAAATCCTTGCTCTGGCTTATGCTGCGGGCGCCGACGATTTTGTGCGCAAACCGTTTATATTGGAGGAATTGCAAATGCGTATAGCGGCTGTCATCCGCCGTTCCCGCATATTCGAGAATACCCATGTGCCGACCTACCGGATAGGCAAATACCTGTTTGAGCCCAAAAATCAGACGCTGACCATAGACGATCTGTGCAGCAAGATCACGACCAAGGAATCCGAACTGCTTCAATACCTGTGTGAGCATATGAATGTATTGGTTCTGCGCGAAGACATCCTGAAAACGGTATGGAAACGCAATTCCTACTACAATGCCCGCAGCATGGATGTATACATCACCAAACTTCGCCGTCTGCTGAAAAACGATAATCGCGTAGGCATCGTCAATGTGCACGGAAAAGGATACAAATTACTGGTCGTATAACCCCGTTTAGTTCCTGTGCACAGAAAGTTTTGCCGGAGTGCACAGAAAATTTTGCCGGAGTGCACAGAAAATTTTGCCGGAGTGCACAGAAAAAAAATTTTCTGTGCACAGGAAATTTAGCCGGTGTGCACAGAAAATTCAAGGGGGTTTGGAAGGGGCAAAAATCCCGCGAATCACGACCCGCGAACCACTACCCGCGAACCACTACTTGACGCGTAGTTTTTCTGTTTTTTCCTCATCTTTTAGTTGGAATTTGACAACATAGAGTCCTGCTTCCATGGGTATGGAGAAGTGCTGGGATGGGGTGTTGGAGGCGTATACCAGGGCGCCGATCAGGTTGTAGATCTGTAAACGACGGATGGGATAAACCGGGCTTTGCAGGTCGATGCGTTGGTGATCACCCGACAGGATATAATCCGGTAGCGAGGTTAGTTGGCTCACACCGACGCCCGTATAATCTATGCGGAGGTTGAAGCGGTCGTTCAGGTAAATGGCCTTGCCATCGGCCTGCTTGGATACGGTGAAGGTATAGGTGGGGGTTTTTTGCAGGTCGATCTCCTTTTTCAACTCTTCGTCCGTGAGGTAGACGTGGTGAAGGAAAGTGGATAGTCCCGTAAAATCCAGCCTGACCTCTCCCGGATCACGTACGCGCAGCCCCAAAGCCGTCTTGGCTGAGGCGAAATCGCCGCTGGTGTTGACCGACAAAGCTACCCCCCTGGGGGTGAGCGTATAGACCGTCAACGGTATGCCGTCGGAGCCGTTGGTTCCGTCGTAAAAGAGTTGAACCACATCTTCCGGTTCGTTGTAGTCGGCCAGGCTTCCGGGGTTGAAATGCAACACGGCAGAGCCGGACTTTTCGCCCTGCGAGGCCCGGATGTAAAGCAACGGAGGCGTCTGAGGGGTCGAGGCACGCAAGGTGTAGGGGTTCGAGGGACCTGTGGTAGTGGTCCATACGGGTGACATCTTCAGCGTTAACGATGCGGGGGTAGCTGTTTGCGTTTGCACGAAGAAGGATTTCAGGGGGGCAATCCATTCGGCGGTTGAGGAGGTGGCCGTCAAGGCCTGGAAGCTTGGTATCCAATATCGTAACGTATCGTTTGTTTCGGAGGCGTGAAAGGAGACAAAGCCCGTATTTAGGTTTCCGTCCCAACTGATGTAGTTGGTGGGGTTGAGTTTGTCGAAGTTGCCGGAAAGGAATTTACTGACGCTCAGCCAGGCAAAGTAGGGATTCACCACCTGCACATAGCGGGCGCCCGTCACGTTATTGGGCACGGTTAAATCAAACAGGTCGTTGTTCAAGGTCACGCTGTCGGTGATGAAGCGGTGGCTTTTCGCCCGATTAAGCTGGGGGTAAACCGTTTGATTGGCGCCCGTATAGGAGGTCTCCGACTTGGGGAAGCGAAGCACCGAGTCGCGGTTGACGGTCGTGGCGCTCAGGCGGAAGTTGAAGGCAACCCCCAGGGGCAAAAGCACGCCGGGATGTCCCACGCTCGAGGTCATGGTATTGGCCACGGGGATGATGCCGGTGTTATCCGGGTTTTTCATCTGGAAGAACATCATATAGGAATCGCCCCAGTTGGGGGTGGGGGCGTTGCTGTTCTTGAAGTGGTAATCGCCCGAATACATGTCCTGCAAAGGGGCCGACCACATGATGAAACTGTCTTTCTCCATGGGGGTTGGCTTAAATTCCACGGCGGCCTTGTCGTAGGTCAGCACATGCGGGTTTTTGAGCATCGCCCGGTCTTTCATGGTGATATTGCCGCACCGGGCCGAGTCCTTCAGTTCCGGATAATTCGTCGCTCCGGAGGGGATCACCACATCCACGCAGCCCGTAGGCGCCCAGGCCACCGGCGTTTCATAGTTGTTTTTCACCTCCACCCAGTTGTTGGGGTCTTTCCAATTGTGGCTCACCTGTCCCGTCCATCGCATGACGGCGTGCTCGGAGGAGGAGGTCACCAGCGAGACGGTCAACCTCCCCTTGGGGAAGTCCAGATGCTCGAAAGCGCCGCCGGCCGGCATCGTCGGGTGAATCCGGTAAACGGAATCTGCCTCCAGGGAGATGGTACGTTGGCTTCCTCGGTAGATTGCCGTATCGCCCTCGGCTTTATACCAATCGAACAATACGCCGATGGGTTTATTGGCCAGCTTTAGGGTGGTTGTCTCGCCGTAGCAGGCTGCGAACCCGTGCGTTGCGCTTTCTATCACGTAGATGTAAACGGTCGCGGTTTGTTCCTTAAAAGCTGCCGGCGAGCGGGTGACATCCCAGAATTTGACATAGTACTTAAAGGAGTCGATGGCTTGCGTAAGGGTTACGCTATCGTTGTGATGGTAGGTGATTCGGCTTTCACGTCCCGTTCCGCTGAAGGAGAGCGCTCCGGCTTTGGGGTAATGTATAATCTGCATACTGTCGCTCCCATGAATCGTCAGATTGGTGAAGTATGTATCCGGCAGGATGTCGTTTTCCCAGATATCAATCACCACGGAATGGAACTCCTGCACGGTTTGCGTATCGTCTATCACTTGATTTCTGGCGGCTACAACGACCTGGTCGTCCCATTGGCAATCCCGGAACTGGCGGCTGGCCACTCCGATGCCCAGGGCAGGGTTGGGGCTATCTCCTGTGAGGTCGTTCAGCCCCCAGCGCCATTCCCAGACGGCAGGATTGCCGGTATTCAGACCGCTGTTGTCGCCCAGGCGGATGATGTAAATATCGTCGGGATCTGTTATAGATATCCGTACCCGCATCTCCTTGCCGACCGATATGGAGGTTGTCCCTACCGTAGTCCAGGCGCTTCCATCCCAGTATTCCAGAGCGGACAGGGTAGACGTTCCCTTATGCATAGCCTGCGATACCCGGTTGTTGCCATACAGGGCAATGGGGATACTGGGGGGTATATCCGCCTTGGCGGTCGAGCGATTGCCGATGGTTATTTCGATATAATAAGGAGAAGAGCTTCCTGTAATCTTCGGTCTCTTGTCCGGGTCGGAGTCGTTGTTGTCTCTGATGTAGGCTTCGGTGAGGAAGACGATCGGCTCGAAATCGGGCAGTTCGCCCACTGTCGTTTCAATGCCCATATAGTAAGGCGCCTGTATCAGCGTACCGTTGAAGGGTTGGTAGCGTGCGATTGTTTTGATGACTTCGTTGTTTTCATCCTTTATTTCGCGGCGGAAGGTGAACTCTGTACTCAGGCGGTTGACAGCCGGCCCGACAGGAGTTGTCAGGTTGGGATTAATCTTGAAGGGGTCGTACATAAACTGGTTCCAGACCGGCAGGGCCGGGGCGAACTTATCGCCCGTACCGTTTCCTACGGCGTAGATGTATCCGTGTGGATCTAGCGAGGAATCCTCATGCCCCATAACCACCATTTCGGCCGAAGCGTCGTTGTCGATATCCGCAATCACAGGGTATTCAAAACCGGTATACGATTTGACGACCTTTTTGAACTTGATAGCCCCCGATACATGGGTGTCCGTATAAGAGTTTTTTACGTATGGGATGGTTGGTTTGATGATCCGTAAAGTCTGCATATCGCGGTAACAAAGCTCCTGTATGCCATCGTTATCAAAGTCGAACATGGTAAAGCCGGTGTTGATCGAGGTATCCTCATGCTCCAGGACAAAAGAGCTTTTTAAGGTATTATCCGAAGGGTCGAAGGTCAAGGCCAATAAACCTCCTGTGCTAGATGGCATTGAGGTAGGAAAACCTCCTTGGTTTACAGCGTCGCCTGCCGGGATATTGACAATGTTCGGATGACGCGGAAGGGTGCTCTGACTTATATCTACGCGACCCGTCAGGACAGCAATTTCAGGCAGACGGTAGGTGTTGCCGCCGTACTCTTGTTCTCGTCCGTCGATATCGCCGATGTAAACATAGGAGCTGTTACCGTTTGAAAGATTATTCTCAATCTTTATATCTCGGGAAGCAATCATCGTCGGAGAGTACGTCCCGTTGCTGTCAAATCTGGGCGTCCACACATAAATGGAAACTTTGCTACTGCTTTCCCTGCGAAAGACAACGACGTCCGCCTTACCGTCTCCATTGATGTCGGCCACGCCCGTAAAACCGTCGAGTACCCCCGACATCTCAATTTTATCAGCAGAAAAACCGGAGTTTGACTCGCCGGGCAATGTCCCGCCGTTATCCTTCCTTATTTTGTATATTCTCCCCCCAGCAACGACGTCATATATACCATCCCCATCCATATCATACACATAAGGAGAACCGACATAGCGGTCCTCACTGTATTGGTATACCGTATTACGCCCTATGTGAGCGGTAGTGATCGTTTCCAGTTTCATTAACAAGTCCCCGGTAACCGCATTGTATATTTTATTGTACACCACAACCTCCGGTGTTCCGTCTCCATCGAGATCTACCACCTGGGGCATTGGTTTATCGTAACTGGTTTCTCCGTCATTATACGTGCTTGCGCTGCTCCATTTTTCGCGTAAGCTATAGGTTTTGGCACCGTTATCATAAACCAACTCAAACGAAGCCACTTTGGAACGATACCGGGAATCTGTTCCTGACTCACTATGAGGAAATGCTACAATAACCTCCACCGTTCCATCCCGGTCCGAATCCACTAAAGCCATAATGGAGGGGGCGCCGTGGAAACCGCTATGGTAATAATAGTCTCCACTGGAGACTCCCGGAAAATAGAGCTTATTGATCCGTTTGCCTGTCTGACCATTGTATATATGTATGCCATTGTAATGTCCATGTAAAGAGCCTGATCCTGAGGTTGAAATGCCGATTATTTCCGGATAACCGTCTCCATTCAAGTCGCCCACCAAAGGGATTGAAAAACCATACATCCGATCTCCGGAGGAGCTGCCATTACCGGAAACTAATTGAGACCTGAACCGGTAGTCCGCCGTAAAGTCTACCTTTCCCATATAGGCAAAGCAGGTGCTGAAGTCGCCGGGGTCGGTATATCCCGGAGGAATACCGGTAGTTGTACCGATGGAAAGCGTGACATATCCTATGTCGGAAATTGTCCCGTTGTTCCCACTCGTTACTTTGTAGGCAAAGGTATACGTACCGGATGATATGCCGGTAGCCAGTCTGAAAGTGGTTTGCGACCCCGATAACCCCTCGAGCGTACCGATAGGGAGCATCTGCTCGAGCAGTTCAAAAGAGAGGGTACCCATCGCAGCGGGAGCTTCTACGCAGTGGCTTAAATCAATCGTTTGAGTTTGAAGAGTTACTCCCGGTTGCTTGATCATGATGATCGTCGTATCTTTTGTGAATATATGATTCACATCAATTGATCCCAGGGCCAGACCCGTAGCGGGACGCTCTCGGGCTATCTGGTCGGTCACTAAAGACACCGTGGTTCCGGTTTCACTCGGCAAAGAGGCTCGATCTCCTCCTCTTCCAAAAATGCTGTGATTGGAGGCGCCTGCGTTCCTTATCCGGTAATACTGTGCGCCCGGAGCACTGTGTCGCGTCAGGTTCGGATAAAAATCATTGTTGAAGGTTGTGGCCGTTCCTGAGCCACTGTAATTGGACGCATGAAAAGCGCCATTGACAATATTTCTTATGCATTTTGTGGCGCTGGAGTTGCTTATCGTTACTGTGCCGGATGAGTTGAAAACGATATTATTGACAAACCGGGCTGTCACGTTTGAGCTTGAGCTTGAGGTTAAGTCTATGTTCCCTGTATTATAAAAGGTGTTATTAAATATTTGATCATTGAAATCTGTGATAGCGCCATCATGAGATATGGCGTTATCACAGGTATTATCCGACACCGTGTTGTTGTAGAAAAGGAAAGTACCACTGTAATAATGACGAATCAGATTTGCCCCCCCCCTATTGTTGTTTATGATGCTGCTATTAGATATTTCCAGAGTAGTGTAAGCGTCGGCAAAAAGTAAAAACAAATGAGCGTCAGACCCCCCTGTATTATTGCAATTCCGGACAGTCACCTTGTCTAATTTTACGGTATTATGATTATCGACTGCAATAAAGGAACTATTTTTTGCGCCACTACTGTAATTCCCGCTAAAATTCTGGAGGATCATATTGTTTACCGTAAAAGTAAAAAGATTGCTAGTACTATTGCGACCTAGCTCCAGATTCAGCAGTTGATATACGCTCCCTCCTCCGTCGAGGATAGCCGGATTCGTATCCGTTCCTTCCCCTATAAAGTTGAGGGTTTTCCCATTGTACCGGGCATGGCTCAACTGACTATTAAGAGACGCAGTCACGTTATAAGTACCTCCTGCGAAATGAACGTTTATCGTAGCGTCTCCAAGCTCACCATTCGTTCCTAATATGGTTATCAGCCGGGTATAGTTAATTGCCGTTGCCGTTGTAGCGCCGTCTCCCGAACCGGCGCCGGAGGGCGATACATAGATCTCCCTGGCCCCGGATTGCGGGATTATGCAAAATAGAACTAACAACGATATTATTGTTTTCTTTAGATGAATTATCTTTTTCATTGTCTTTGATAAATTATAATGGTAGAACTAATACAGAATTATTGTTTAACGACGATTAAAGAACCTTCCGGACGTTTAACGTCACGTATGCAGCGGATGGGATAGGCATTGGTACGATGCGCCTGTAGGTGAGAGCCTGATGCATCATATACATAGGCGTCTATCCCCCGTGCAGAAGCCCCCCATACGAACTTGCCGGATGTAATCGACGCTCCTGTGTCTCCGCTTATGCCGCCTCCGGATGGTATCCTCAGGGTGTTTTTCCCATCCGTGAAACCTTGCCATGGCGAAGCCTCATTGTTCTCTGCCGGTGGTACGCGCCATCCAAAGGGGCAGGGGTCGTATATGCCTTTTTCTCCATCAATGGTTGTCCAGAGGTTGTTATTCTGGATTTTAATCCAGTCGTAAGGGTAGGTACCGGCAAGGTAGAACACACTGTCCACCACCTCCGTTTGATTTACTAAGGGCGGGACAGATATGAGTTCCCTTTTGGCTATCTCTGCCACAGGGTCTTTGCGTCCCCATTGATAATATAGTCCCACATCCTCTATTGTACTCGCACCCAGATTACGATCCATAAACGTGTATCCATTATAATACCGTTGGTTGCCCGACGTTTCGAAATCAACATCATTGGATACGACCCAGACAGTCCATGTGAATAAGACTTCATTCTGTGAGGAGTTCTTCCTGATGGTGACAATCATCTTCCCCTCTTTGTTGACTCTAGTCGACCCTATTCCAATCTTGACGGTATCGGTTTGCCCGGTGTGTATATTGGACGAGGTGTGAGGAGAGGCCAAGAAGCTTTCGCTTTCGCCTTGATAATAACAGACTGCCGTCTTAATGGCATTGGACAGCCGGTCGGCTCCATCCATATTTGCCGATTTAAGAGGAATAGAAATCCCTGTTCCCACCTTTACCACATAGGTATGCGAACCGGGGCTTTGGGTTACGGTGATGTATTGCGTGAGAGTTCCGGCCGAAAGTTTAAGTTTTATTGTGCGGGGCTTACCCGAATAATTCTCTCCTTCGAGATCAACGGAGAGATAACCGTCTGAAATAGAAGGGGAAGCAGGAGCCCAAGAATAACCTTCACGACCGGTCTCGCCGGAAAAAGAAAGGCGCTCTATCCGGCAGCCATCAGGGTAAGATGTCCCCACTTTTATCTTTGCGGTGGTAACGTTCCAGTCCGCCTTTATGTCGGTTGCCTGGCATCCCAGCCAGTACTTATCGTTGTAGATTACATCGTTGATTGTAGCCGTTGCAGTTTCGTCTCCCAGTATCAGGTTAGGGTTGATTGGGAGGATGGGCGCATTTTGTGCTTCAGTCAGCGAGCTATATCCCACCGTACGTATGCCGGTAATATTGACGGTATAGTTCTGATTGTGCAACAAGGGTCTGTAGTTGCCCTCGTTCACGAAGTCGATCCGGTAATAATAAAACCGGTCATTGTCGTAATACTTTGCTTTAAGTATCAGGTATGGAGGCCTGTGAATTGTATCTCCGGATTCTATAATCATTGTATTGGTAGCGGGAGCATAGATTGTATTCGTCATCAAACGGGAGGAAGTGTTTTTCTCGAACTTGTATCCGATGTTTAATTTTGGGGTTGCTATTTGTCCTGCGCTCGGTGCGATATAGCCCGAGTCGTTCACATTACACAGAAACACACTGTCTATCTCAAAAACAGATCCGAATCCGATAGCGTTGTCGCCTCCTGCGGAATTATTTATATCTATTCCCACTTCAACTTTGACTACGGATCGCTTCATCTCTACCGTAATCGGAGACGGCAAGGTTTCATACAATCCTGTTTCACCCCACATAGGGAAGTATGTTGGGGAAATTTTCCAATGCATGTAATCCGCACTTTGGGAGGAGAAGGTCAATTGCGGCAACAAGTCTTTCACTTTGGTGACCCCTTCCTGCAATTGCAACACATGATTCGGTGAATTAGCCACCAATACAAACCGCCGTTCATCTTCGGATGTTCTAAGCTCAACGGTTAGTTTCTTCTCTGCTCCTTCCGTTGCAAAGCTATCTCTCGGTACACCTATTCTTTCCATATAAAGGTCGTCCATACGATCTGGCGTATTACCTTTTCGGAAAACAAAAATCTGCAAACTGTCTATACGATTCTCGTCTGCAGTTGTGAGTGCTTTCGTCAGAGAAGATTCGTTTTCCGCAAACGCGATACGGAAAGTAACCTTCCTCGCATCATCCCTCAACTCTCTCGGTTCAGTAGGTACCTGCATTTCATCAGAGGTACAAGCTGCCAAGAGCAATAAGCCCCCCAAAAAACTCCATCTGTTCATATTCTTCTTCTGTTTTTCTAGTTGAACCAACCGTTTTATAAACTCTCTGTTATAGGCACATACCTCCATGAAACGCACGGTCAGACATCTATAAAGAGATGTGTCTATATTACACAATTTCTTTCCTATTTTCATTTCTTTTTCTATCCTTATTTTCTTTTTTTATAGTGTTTTTGTTTATTCTCACACAGCAAAAAGTAAATTTTCTATCAAAAAAAATCATAGAACTTTGCTGATGCAAATATGATATTAAAAATAGTATATAGAACAATCTATTTAGTTAAAAATTTCGGGATGTCGTTTTAATAGAACAAATATGTCGGATTATCAAAAAATCCTTCTTGTTTGGCAAGAAAAATAAACTTGTTGGAATTGGAATTTACGAGATTTGTGGAATTTGCAGGATTTGTGGAATTTTCGGAATCAGAATTTGTAGGAATTTGCAGAATTAATAAAATGCTTGGGAATAAAATCCCATAAATTCTGATCCCGACAGGTGTTCATTTTTTGGTTCTCAAGTTTCTCACGAGTTTCGTAGGGGTCGTATGGAATTGCTCTTTGCAAAAACGGGTAAAGTGTCCGGGGAACTTAAAGCCATGTTCCTTTCGGATCGAGTCGAGCGACTGTTTAGATTCCGTCAGGCTGAAGTGTACATGTTTTGCCTTTTGGTTCAATATCCATTGATAGGGAGACATGCCAAATTCATCTTTAAACTGTCGTCCAAAGGTACGCTTCTCCATACCGAAAAGAACTGCTAAATCGTCCACATGAGCCACTTTGCGATAGTTACGCATCACTTCTATTCGGAAGTCGATCGCCTTTCCGGCTATCGGGTGAAATATAGAAGCGATTTCTTCTTTCGAATAGAAGGAACGCATGATAACCGACAATTCCACATGTTTGATATCATGTAAAATAGGTTTATTCATCCCCTGCTTAAAATAGAGCATAAGGTGCGAGAGAAACTTATCCAGCGGCTGACGGATGGCTCCGGGAGTAAAATTGTATGTTATGCCGGAGGCAATATTGCAAATCTCGTGCACATAATCCCTGTCGGAAAGGTGGAAAAACTGTTCAAAACTGAAAGTCAGCGTCCGGCAGGCAGATACAGCCCGGCAAATCATATCGGCGGCAATTGGGATCAAGACAAATTCTTTTGCACAGATAGACCTGTTTGTAAACTCATTACAACTGATAATCGCTTCCCCCTCCAGCAGGAAAAACAAATGATGAAAATCTTTATTACCTGCGCCTAACGTATGCCCCGCAACTATATCCCGGAATCTGAAACCCGTAGGAGATGCCGGAGAATACAACCGTAGCGAAAGAGGTTCTTTTATGGCAAACTGATAATTCATTCTTTATAAATTTTATAGTTTTATTGTCATTTGAAAAAGAGTATATCGTATCATTGTGTTTGTTATTTGTACTATGGTACAACATAAATGAACGCTCAAAGTTATAAAAAAAACGAGATATTGATAAAAAATGCAACAAACTTTTATTGATTTATTTAATTTTTTCGTTACTTCAATCAACTTTTCCAACGTAGTATATGAGGAAACAAAGTGTATATGGCGCCATCCGGCGGCATATACACTGAAATGAGAGAAACGAATCACAAATTTTATTTCACGGCAAATCGGGCTACAGAAGCCTCGCCGGATAATCGTATGATATAAATCCCTTTTTCCAGGGTTCTGTCTATCCGGAAGAACGGTACTTCCGTGACTGTTTGCTGATGTAATAAATTACCTAATAAATCATAAATAAAAGCAGTACTTCCTATTTGGTTGTCCCTTACGCCGTATACCCAAACCGCGTTTGTTTCGTAACTTGCACGAAGAATTGAGGCGGAGGGCAGGAGGTCGAGGCCTACCGTTCCATCATCGAAATGCAAAACAAAACGGTCTGTTTTATCGTTGTAAGAAGATATAAAACGATATGTTGGACTTTTCTTTAAATCAACTAATTTCCCTGTCTGAACGTCTTCCAGTACGATATTTCCCACGGACGTTATCGAGTTGAGGCGATCGGCTTTCAGGATAACTTCCTGTGCCTGCCGGGCTGGCTCGAAATACATCACGAGCTTTTTTGTGGCGGATGGAATAACGTTGGTTGTCAACTCTTTGTTGTCCGATGAGAGGGTATATATCTGGTTCACGCCACCGGTACGGTTGAATAGTTTAGGAGCGTCAAACATATCGGTAGAGGCCAGCGTGGCATTATTTCTGAATACTAAGCACAGGCGGTCGTATCCACCGGTCATCCCATCTTTTGTTTCGATAAGCAGCTCATCGGTCACCTGCGGGGTGTCGCTTCGCAAAAAGGACTTATTCCCATGTGTACGCTTGGAGGCAGGAATGATAAAGGTAGCAGCACCTGCGTTCACAGTTCTCTCCACGGCGAACATTTGCATGGGGGCTACATGATAAGGAGTGGGTGCTGTTGCTCCTGATGCCTGAGCGACCAGAGAGTTAACAGTAAACTCAAACTCTTTGTTGGGCAGGTAATTCCCCTTACCTTCCGAAAGGATATAATAACGTTTTCCTGCAAGGTTTATTGACGTTCCCCACTCTGCTCCTAAGTTGGAGGTATTGGCCAATTCACTCAGATCCAAAGGAGTTGTATAGGGATTGCCCAAATAGACGTAACTGTCTTCTCCGGCCGCTAATGAGACATGCACATCACTTGTATTCAGCTCTTCACCGGTATAACGGTCGGAAAGCGCTGCAGCTTCCACGAATGTTTTGAGTGTAGGCGGGGCGAATTTACGGGCAAAAACAAATGTATCCCTTATTGCATCACTGGGTAGGGCGCTACTGTATTGCGGATCACGTGTTTCCAGATAATAAGGATCGGCAGGGTAGGTTGCGTTATTACCCCAGGGCACCAATCCTTGCCCTAGCACGTATCCCCGGCCGGCCGGCAGACGCGTCTTGGGATTTTTGATCCAAAAATCTTTCGTGCCGATAAAAAAGCCGTTTTTGTCCGGTTGAGCAAGGAAATTGAAGAAAAAATAATCGGCATAGATGTTTTTGAACGGAGGCGAAAACCCTACCATTCGCCCGGTTTTGTAGTTCTCCCCCAGAGATAGATTTACCTGTACGATTCCTTCATCATACAGATTCGTCTGATTATGTTTGTATGTAATCGTTCCGCCGGTTTCGGCCAACAGATGGGCTATATTTGTGGTATACCCATTGCCTGTTTTGGAATCCAGCACCAAACGTCCCCGGGTGAAGGTAAGGTTTTTCATGGTAGCTCCCATGTCCGGGTCGATACGAACCGTTGAATTTTGCGCATTGGCCGCTTGATTGTTGATAATCACCATTTCGGGGAATTTGATAAAGTTCGCCGCTTTATCCGCTGTTCCGTAAATCCGTTGTGAATTGCTTCCCTTAAATTCAAACGTGCCACTTCTGGTGGTGAACACATTACCGCTGGTTACATTATTTACAAAATCGCCGGTCAGGACGGTCTTTCCCGCATGACTAATACTCCCGCTTTCCGTTATTGTCAAGTCGCCTTGGATGTATAATGAGGTACCGGTAGCGCTGGTGCCAACGTAAATTATCCCTTTATTGTAGAAGCCTTTCGCATTCTGGTGAAAGTAGGGAATCAAAAACAGCCCCATTATTATAATTATGTGCTTATTCATTTGTATATAATTGTAATTAAGTTGTATATATAATTGTAATTAAGTTGTAAATGTATATATGGTAATAAGTTGAAGTTGTATTTTCGATAATATATTTTTAAAATTTTCGCTTCAAATCTTTCACACAACGTACCGAATAGCCGGATGTTCTGGGTGCCGAACCTGTGAACGTAAGTCCCCCGGATGTTATTTCCGTATAGCGTGCCTGGTTGCCATTTACAGACGCCGTCCATATATACCCGATGACGTCGTTAAAGATGTCTGCTGAGGAGGGGTGGAGGTAACCATTCAAGAATTTGGTACGGGCAGTACTTATATAACTAACCGCATCGTTCTTCCAGGGGGTCTCATCCATATCCGAATAGTAAAGCGGAATACGCCATCCTTCCGGACATGGGTCATAATACGTTTTTATACCGGAGGCATCCCACAAGTTATTGTTTGTTGCACTTAACCAGTCCGTAGCGTTCTTAAAGAACGTAGTAGGAAGTTTAATAGCTTCATCTACAACAGTAGACATATCCTTATAGTGGAAGTTAATCAGCGTATCCGCCTTTTCCTGAGAATCCGGCCCATTCCCAACGACATCCCACATGAACGGGTCTTTTCTTCCCCACTGGTAGTACAACCCGCGCTCGGCAGCAGTTGTACCGCCTTGGCCTAACCCCCGCTTCATCAGCAAAGACTGATTGGGGTCGTGATACCCGCTGTTTACATACCCTCCGTAGGAGTTGCCGCTATCTTCTTCGGGCATACACCACACATGCCAACTCCATACGATCTGGTCGGGCTCGTTACTGCCTACCGGCCCTACGCCCCCTTCATTTTTCCATGTAAGGGCAACCAATGCGTTGGCATACTTATTTGTAGTTGTATCCGTAACTGTGACCTCTATGTAATGTTGTCCCGTGTTGACATCGTCGCCAGGATTGCCGATCAATTTAGCGCGGAAACCCACTTTTGTTCCTTTCTCCTGCCAGATCACTCTGGCATTAAAGTCGCCTATCTTTTTCCCGCTGAATATATTACTATACCTGGCTTTGCTCACAAAAGCCAAAGGAATTTTTGCTGTTTTTGACGCTGCATCTCCCGTAATTCCCATCACAACGCTGTTTGCCCCACCGGTTTGTCTCACTATGATTTCTTCGGTTATCAAGCCGGTTGTGATCTTTACGGTTGCCGAGCGTTCTTCGCCGGTATAGTTCACTTTATTCGCCGATACGGTTCCTATTCGCAGTTGAGTAGACGAGGCCTTAGTCGCCGTGATGAAGTTACCGGAGGTTACCGAAGCCGACCATTCGGCGTTGGTGTAGGTTGAAAGAACATTCACTTCGTGGTATTCATTATCTCCCGACCTGCGTCCTATCCAGTTTCCTTGCCAGTCGAAAAGCACTTCAGTGGTGCTTAATCCCAACAAATATAGTTTGTTGTATTCCGAAATGTTATTAATGTTGAGGCCATCTTCTATCATGACCGAAACATTCATCGTCATAGGCGGGGCAACCTTGGCTTCATTCAATGTATTGTATCCCGCCGTTTTAATGTCGAGTATTTTGATGTTGTAGCTATGGTTGCGCAGCAATGGGACATACTTTCCATCTTTTGTAAAATCAATCCGGTAATAGTATGGTGTCCCTGCCAGATCTGCTTGTACCACTAAGAAAGCCGGCGGATTGGTGGTAGCTCCTCCATTGACAATCAGCGAGTCCGATTCGGGCAAATAGATCGTATTGCTCAGATCCCTGTCGGGGGAGGCTGGGAAATCGAAATAAAAGTCTCCGTTCCGGCTTACTTTCGGATAGGCTTTCCCTATGTGTGCAGGTTGATCGGGAGGGGTAGTGTTCAGATAGTTGTTGTGAGGCGCTACATACCCCTCATGGTTTGCATCGCATACATAAACACGATTTATTCTGAACGTCGTACCGTAACCGCCTGCATCCGAACTCACTCCCACGTTAATTCTCGCCAGGGAGCGGATTAAATTAATATCTATGGATGATGGGATGTTGTCGCGATGCTCGTAATCAATATAGATAGCCTCACTCATGTGTCCGAACATGGGGAAAGGTGTAAAATTATTTTGCCCCGTGTTTTGCGCCGTTCGCCAGGGCGAAGCATCAAAATTAAGATCTTCGATAATATCTTGTTCCGTTGTAGTTCCTACATCGCTATCGTTTAATCCCTCTATGATTGTTTTTAATGCGGCAGGAAGGTTTGCCAGAAGTACAAAACGTTGTTGTTCACCGGGAGAGCTTTTAAAAGCAAGCTTTACCTTTTTGATATTCTTATTTGTACTGCTGCCTCCTACCGAGTCGGTTATCGCACCGTCTACGCCAGCACCCGTTGGAGTAGCCTTGAATGTATAGGCGTAGGTATCGTCTAACAGATTATTTGGATCTCCGTCTTTGTGAAAGACCAGAATATACAAATGTTCTATGGTATTTTCGTCTTCCAGCGAGATGGCTCGCGTAATGGGAGATTCCGGTGTAGGGAAGGTAATGTTAAGTGTTATCTCCGGGATACCGTCACTGTCCCTTGGTAATTCGCTATTTATTGGAGCTTCGTCCAATGCACAAGCGGCCATCAGAAGTAGAATTGCTGTATATATAGTCCACTTTTTCATATTCCCCCCTTGTTGTTAATTAAATTACTACTTTTTGCTTTTAATTTTTAATTAGAATTTGCTTGGTTACCGTCCCTGCCGTAACCTTGATGGTATCTGCATCGGTAATCGCTTGGCCATTGTAATCAAACTTCAATAGTCCTTGTCCGGATGTTCCCGAACTGGAAGTTAACGTTGTGCGAAGTGTTCCGGATTGCTTGGGAGCCAATACTGCGCTCCATCCGCCCGAATAGTCGGTAAATATATCTACCACACCACTGAATGTATTCTGTGAAAGCTTAAACTCCTCTTGCGAAACCGTCAGTTTATAGACACGAAACTCAGACTCATCCACAGATACCCCTTCCCACACCAGAATCTGGGGTCTGATTTCGATATCTTCTTCGCCCCGGATGTCGAAACTTGTGATGTTCCCGGTAAAGGTATAATGTGTATTACGGGAAATCCTGACGTCGGAATATAACTTACTATTCCCAAGCATGTAAGTATTTCCATTCGGAATTCCGTCTCCTAATACTATTTTATATTCCCGTTGGGCATTAACATCCGTTACCAGATTAACAATAGCTGATATATACATGTAACGAGTAATATCAGACACAAGATATTCCGGGATATAGCAAAGAAAATTACTTGTAAAGCCGGTGTTTGTCCATGTGTAATTGCTATCTCTCTTGAGCGCCAGTGTACTGCCGTCGAAGAAATTGGAAGCTCCCGTCTCTGTATATGGTGTTGGAGCCAGATAAGATTCTTTTGGAATGCTTTTAATGGATACCTGTTTTATTTCGATAGGATCCCCCCCATTGACCAGATTGGTATAGGTACAATTCAAATTAAGCGTCACTTTTGCATAAAGTCTTTTGACACTGCTTAATGTGACCGGTGTATTGTTTAATAAAGTTTCTCCATCTACCGTAATTCGTAGATTTTCGTACATCTGAAACATCGGAATCGGCTGTGTAGGACTAACTATCGGATAATTTGTAAAACTGAGTACTTTATTTTTAAGTATGCTGGAAGAGAATACTTCTCCTATATTTATTAATCCCAAATCCCACTCAGATAATTCGTTGACAATTACAAAAAGATCAACATAGCCGGCAGGGGCAATATCAGTCAACTCAACATTTGTCGTCGTGTTTGCAATATTTGCTATTACTTTATTATTTGTCACCACGTTATCCCTGATTATGATTAATCTGACGGATACAACTCTGTTTTCGGGGTCTGCATCATTTACACTCTTGGTAAGAGGTATTTTGACAGGAACTGAGCCGTCCTCAAAAGGATCCACCTTACTTGGCGTAACATCCCTGTTATCTGATGAATATTCATCAGATGTGCATGTTGTTACACCTAAAAGCCACAGAGTAACTACCCCAATCTTTATCCATGTATTGATCTTCATAACTTTACAAATTTTCTTTTATCCAAAATCTACCATTTTCCACCAACAACACCCAAACTACCCGTATTGATCTCCCCATCCCAGCCGGGAATAACGATACTTACTGAAGCGTGTGTAAAATCGAAAATTAATTCTATCTCAAAATGATCTACAACGTCCAAATCTTGCTCTTGTGCCAAAGCGACAAGTAGAGGTACAAGATCGACATTAACTAATTCTTCCACACTGTCATCGGGTGCATTGCGGTTGACGATTAATTTCGAAGCTGTACTTTTATCACTTAATTCACGCAGAATCACAAAGTCGGACACCAATTGATGTTCATCTCCAACAGTTTCCTGAGGAATATATTGTAGCCGTGTGTCGCCGGTTATCGAATTATCAAAACGATAATCGCCGTTTCTGGAGGTTATAGCGCAGCCATATTCTAATTCCGCAGCTTTTGTTGGATCCTCCAAGGCCAGGCCGGAAGCTATTACTTTTATTTCTTTCGTATTTTTCATCATATCCATGAGCAACGTCTCACTAAACTGGAGATCCGTTGCCTGGATTTCCTTTCGGAATATACTACCATAAAATAAAGAGCCAGGCAGTGTAGTCACTGCATTTTGAGCGTTTCGTTTGAGAGATAGTTGGATATCGCTCATACGGGTTACACCTTTTTCTAATATGGAGGGGTATTCATAATCTTCTCCCAGATTACCCCACGCAATGAAATCGTACATTCCGGGAGTCAAGTTAAGAAAGATGGTGAAATCTTGCGGCAGGGAATCTCTTTCTTCTACATATTCCTCTACAAACAATCCGTCTTTATCAAAAACATACAGATTTATCTTGTTTACTGAAGAGGAAAATTTGTCAATACCGTCCATGTTTCGGGTATATCTGAAGTGCATACTTATTCCACATACCGACAAATCATCGGCTACACACCCCTGCGTTAGCAAGCCTACAGACATCAGGCAAAAAGCGCCCCAAATCTTTGCTAAATTTATCGGTTTCATATAACTTCTTTTTTGTGATAATACACAGTAGAGGGGGAAGCAGAGAGGCTCCGCCTCCCCCGCATGGTTTACTTTAAACTTATTTAAAATCTTGAATTAAATATCCACACCGCCTGTTACAGGAACCCACTCATCAATAGTAACCTTGACAGTCAGATAGGTTTCAGAGGTAATTTCTTCGTCTTCGTCGCCCAAAAGTTCTGCGAGTGTAGCTGCACCCAGCACCTTATAATGGTCGATATTCAACTGATAGAACTTATTCCGTTTCACTTCCGGTTTTAATATTCCGTTGACTACGCTCCCTATATTCAAACGATAGTATGCTACGCCATTATTGTATACATGTATATACTTATTCCATATTGCTGCAGTCAGTGCTGCTGTAACATTTTGATCCGTAGAATAATCGCCCAAAGTAGTAAGTTGTGGTAGGGTCGGATTCAACAAATGATACACTGCTTTTCTGGCCAGATTATACGCATCACTACCAGCAAATACAGTACCGTTACTAAGTCCGGTAGCCGTGGTAGTAAGAACTTGCAGACTATCCAATACATAAAATGTAACACCTTGAGTTGCATCAACGCTTCCTTTTGTCCCGGCAAATTGACCACCATTTAATTCACTGAAACTCAATGCAGAAACATAATGGCCTTTAGTAGGGATAGCTGTAGTTTTTATAGCTGCATAAGTCGCGCTACCATTTCTTGGAATCTGAGGCGTATTTTCCGTAATATAATAAGATTTTCCGCCACCAGGCGGAGGAGTACTACTGGTTGCTACTGCTGTTGCACTGGTAAACGCAGGCGATGTATTTCTTGCATAAATAGAAGCCCAATCGAAACCTGCCCCCGCATCATAATATGGACTCTCTATCTGTGCCCCTCCC
>JAITKB010000032.1 GCA_031278605.1 Tannerellaceae bacterium | reverse complement strand
AAAGGGCAGAGGGCGTTCCAACAGCAAATCGTCCGTCATTTTGTAATAATAGTCCAGTTCCATTTCAATCCGGTTTTGGAACAAACTCAGGTTAATCCCTATGTCTGTCTGGGTTGTTTTTTCCCACGAAAGATCCGGGTTCGGCATTGCATTCATTTGAGCTGTTCCGGCACGCGCATTATTGATTAAGGTCGTGCTGGTATTCATCAGCGCCAGGGATCGGTAATTACTGATTTCCGTGTTGCCGGTTTGTCCGAAACTCGTATGTAGCTTTAAATTGGAAAGCCACGAGACCTCTTTCATGAAATCTTCATTGGAAAGAATCCAACCCAATCCGGCAGATGGGAAGAAACCGTATTTGTTGTTTGCACCGAAGCGGGACGAACCGTCGACACGAAGCGTCAGGGTTGCCAGATATTTATCCTTTAAGCTATAACTCCCACGAGCAAAATACGAATTCATAGACCAGCGACTCCAATCGGACGACGGGGCAGTATTGGCTAATAAACCAACACCCAGATTGTCATAACCGAAAAAGTTAGACGAAAACTCACGGATATTACCCGTGCTCACCGTCGTACTTGTGAACTGAGACCAACTAAGCCCCAAGGTCCCGTTGATGCGATGAATGTCTCCCAATACCTTGTTGTATGAAAGGAAGGTCTCTTCCTGCCAGTAATAATTGTTGCGGGCGCTGATGGCGGCTTGGCCGTAGGGAGCCGAGACCGTACTTAGGTCATTGGGCAAATAATCTTTACTGTCTATCATATTAGCGTCGACGCCAAATTGCGTTCTCAGGTCTAATCCGTCAGCTATGTGGAATACAAAACCCAGGTTACCGAAAATTTTGCTGCGCAAGCGGGTACGTTTCGTGGTCGTCAATTCCTGTACGGGATTAGACATGTTTTCCAGTCCGAAATTCAGCTTGCTTCCTGAAAATTGAGTGCCTCCCCAGGAACCGTCGGGGAATTTTACAGGAATAATAGCCGGCATCTCCCACATAGTTCTACGCGCCGTTTGCCCGCTTCCCGAATCATCAATCGTATTCCCCCATGTATGGTTGACCATCAGGTTGGAAATAATATCTAGCCAAGGTGTAGGTTTGGCGTCATACGTTAATCGCGCATTGACACGTTGAGCGTAGTTGTTCAATACGATACCCTGCTGGTCGGTATAGTTGAAAAAGGCGCCGACGGAAGCTACCCGGCTTTGGTGTTGTATGTTCAACTGGTGGCTGTGCGAAATGGCATTGCGCGTAACTTCTTCTTGCCAATCGGTGTCGTACAAAGGATTCCCGTTAGCGTCAAATATGTTTGGATCTGTGCGGTCCGGCTTCAGTCCGGTTAGCCCGTTCGTGTTCAGATACCGCTGTCCTGCCGGATATTTCCCGATATTAGCGAAAGCGATCTCTTCCATTTCCATAAATTCCGAAGCGTTCATCAGAGGCACTTTTTTAGCCATGGTTCCGACGCTGACCCAACCGCTGTACGAAACAGTAGTCCTTCCTTCGCCCACATTCCCGCGGTTGGTAGTGACCAATATCACGCCATTGGCTCCGCGGGCGCCATAGATAGCCGTTGCGGAAGCGTCTTTGAGGATTTCAATACGTTCGATATCGTTTGGGTTGACAAACTGTATGTCGCTCATCTGAACTCCGTCCACAACGTATAAAGGGTCGGAGGAGGTATTGATGGAGTTCACTCCACGTATCACAACGCGCGGTCCCTCGCCGTTAAGCCCCAGAGGATTTCCTGTTGCGGAGAAAATACTGACCCCGGCCGCTTTTCCTTTCAGTCCTTCCAAGGCATTAAACCGGGAACTGGCCAGGATATCATCGGCCGTGGCTACGCTGATGGAGCCAGTGACGTCGGATTTGCGTTGTACGCCATAGCCGACGACGACGACTTCCTCCAGCGCCTGGGTATCTTCGGAGAGGCGGATGTTGAGCGTCCGTTGATCGTTGACAGCGATACTGACCGGAGCATATCCGAGGTAACTGACTACCAGTACGGCGCCTCGCCGGACTTCTATCGTGAATTTCCCGTCCATGTCGGTGATACGGCCGTTTGCAGTCCCTCTTTCCAAAACATTAGCGCCGATGATCGGTTCGCCGTTTGTGTCGGTTACGACGCCGGATACGCTAACCCTATCGTCCGCTTGTTGCGGTTGCGGTTGCATGGAGATAATGATATGTTTCCCTTTAATCGTATGAGTGTATCCGGAATTTTTGAGTATGAGATTCAGAGCGTCATTCACAGTCATGTCCGTAACAGGGGTGTTGATTTTTCTGTTGATGTCGATCCTTGATTCTTCATAATCTACCGACAGGTTCGTTTGCTTTTCGATTTCCTCGAATGCCGCTTTTAAGGTTGTATTATGTTGTGTCAGCGTGACCTTGTTAAAGGTTTCCGCAAGTGCGTATGGAGAGGAAAACAATAGAAATGACAGGAAGACAACTTTCGCCAGGCGATTTACGTTGTTCCCTTGTAAAAGTTCATATAATTTCATAATTTTGCAAATAGATTTATAAAGTTGAATACTTGTGTAATTAGTTTTTCAATCACGACTTTGATAGGTATTCTTCGATTTCAAACTCGGGAAGGATGTTGGCACAGTTACTTCCCGGGTTCTTTTTTTCATGCTATGGTCTCCTTCTACATTATGTATACGATGTTGTCTTGAATTTTGTATTGAAAACCTCCGACATCTTTCAGGATGTCGAACACTTGATGGAGGTCCTCATCGGGCGAGAAGCGTACGGTGAAAATACGCCCTTTGAACTTGCCGGAAGCGTATTGCACTCTTACCTGGAATTTACGTTCTATCACTTGAACGATTTCTTCGAACGAGTTGCTTTGGAAAATCATGAATCCTTGTATCCATTGATTATTCTTTCCCGCATTGACTTGCCGGGTTGTCAGTTCGTCTGTGATCCGGTTATAGACCAGTTGTTCGTTGGGCGAAAGGATGACTTCGGATGGCGTGGCTGCGCGTTTGGTATGTATCTTGACCTTTCCGCTTTCGAGCGTTGTCACGGTTTTTCCCGCATCCGGATAAGATTGCACATTGAAGGTCGTCCCCAGGGCGGTTATATCCATATATTCCGTTTTTACGACAAAGGGCTGATCCGGGTTAGGGGCGACACTAAAGTGGGCCTCCCCGTTCAGGAACAAACGGCGGGTGGCGCCCGTAAAATCTTTTTCCGTGATGAGCAAAGAGCCCGAATTAACCCATACTTCCGAGCCGTCGGAAAGGATGATATGTCTCCGCTCGCCCGCACGGACAACATATTCGACAAGTTCCGGCTCGCGGACAATCACCACGTCGCGTTTCAGGTAATATGCCAGCGTTGCGCTGAGGATGGGGAGAAGGAGGATAGCGGCCGCCCGGGCAAAACGCCGGTAGAAGGACGCGCGGCAGCTATTTTCATATGCGCGGATACGTTTGCGCATCTTTTTCAGTTCCTGCTGTGTCTGTTCGTCGCTTTTTGCCGTATGATTTTCCCATATATCCAGCATGACCTCTCGGTTTTCGGACAGCGACCCGCTTTCCATAAACCAACGGTGGAATTTATGCTGCAATTCTTCGGATACGTTGCTCTCGAAGAATTTTATGACCAGCGCCGGAAGGTATTTATTCATGCTCTTGTCGTGCTTTTTCTACTAAGACGCTCAAGTATCTTTGAACGCACAGATTTTTCTCAAATCATGCAAAGCTTGGGTGATATGATTTTCCACGGTGCGGCGGTTTATGTTCAGTCGTGCGGCAATCTCATCGTTCGAGAGGCCCTCTTTGCGGCTCATGACGAAGATACGTTTTCTTTGCGCCGGCATTTCTTCGATGGCCAGGTCGATCAGGAGCGAGAGTTCGCGGGCATACAGTTCCTCTTCAATCCGGACGGAATAACAATTGCCGGGATCTTCCCGCCGTTGCCGGTCGTATCTTTCTTTGACGGCATTATGTTCGTAATAGTCGCAGACCATATTCTTAGCCATGCGGAATAGATAGGCCTTGAACGAAAGGACGCGCGCAACGGCCTCCCTGTTGATCCATACCTTTAGAAAGATATCTTGCGTCATATCGACGGCCAGGTCATGATCTTTGATGAAGCCTGCCAGGAAACTTTTCACAACCGGGTAGTACCGCGTAAAAAGGACATCAAAAGCTACGTGATCTCCATCCCCTAATTTTTCCACATAATCCGATTCAAGGTTTGCATCCATAAACATACTTCATAAGTTGATTTCCGGGTTTTTAGAACTACCCCCAAATATAAAGATCTTTTTCCGGGAATTTCCTTGTCCGTACGAAAATCATTTACCCCGCCAGGACGCCCAAAGCCGGATTTAAAAGATTTATCCTATCTTTACCTCGTAATAAACAACACCCATAATATGAATCATAAAATCAACCTCTGATGAAAACCTGGATGCTCTTAATCGCGGCGCTTGTGATGCCGGTTTCTGTAAATGCGCAGAACAAAACTTTTCACGACTTTACGGTACGGACCATTGAGGGAGAAACGCTCTCTTTATCCGAATATAAGGGTAAAAAGGTCTTGGTAGTTAACGTTGCATCCCGTTGCGGCCTGACTCCGCAGTACAAGCAACTGCAAGAATTGTACGACAAATACGGGAAAGATAATTTTATCGTTATCGGATTCCCGGCCAACAATTTCGCGCAGCAAGAGCCTGGCAGTAACGAGGAGATACGGGAGTTTTGCACCCTCACCTACGGCGTAACCTTCCCTATGATGGCCAAAATATCCGTCAAGGGCGACGACATATCCCCGCTGTACAACTGGCTGACCCGCAAGAGCGAAAACGGCAGACAAGACGCCGAAGTAACCTGGAATTTCCAGAAATTCCTGATCGACGAAAATGGGCGCTGGGCCGCCACCTTCGAACCTAAAACCCTCCCCGACGCCCCCGAAATCATCCGCTGGATAGAAGCCAGATAGCCCTTCCTCCGGCAAGGCGCATCCTTGCGCCGGCAGAAGAGGCGAAGCGGTCCGGCGGTGCATAACCTTCCGGATCGCTTCGCCTCT
>JAITKB010000023.1 GCA_031278605.1 Tannerellaceae bacterium | reverse complement strand
ACTTTGTATCCGTTTTCGTTCCAAACGGTTTGATGGTCGAGCCAGCGTCGTCGGCCTTTGGCGTCGGCGTTGAGTTCTTTCACTACGAGGTTTCGGCGCATGGCGCGTTTTTCTTCGGGGGTAAGGAAAGGGGTTTGCGATTGTGTAGCGGGCGGTGCATCGCCCGCGGCGACTTCCTGGGCGCGGGCCATTCCGGTGGCGGCGGCCAGGAGGAAAAGCGCAAGGATGAATTTATACGGAGACATATACATGGAATATTTCGGAGATAAGATAGATGATTCCCGTTTCGGTGATGCGCAGCGGGGCGGCATAGACCAGA
Source organism: Tannerellaceae bacterium (assembly GCA_031278605.1). GTDB lineage: Bacteria > Bacteroidota > Bacteroidia > Bacteroidales > Tannerellaceae > DFXE01. The sequence continues at coordinate 18,813 of JAITKB010000023.1, read as the reverse complement.
TCGACCCGTTCCGTGTCGGCGTGTTCGGATTCCACGGCCACTTCGTATTCCCCCGGCGGGATTCTCCGGAAGAGAAACACCCCGCCGGCCACCCTGGCGTCGTCGAAAAAGCCTTCCGCGCCTTTTTTCCGGATGTAGGCTCTCATGCCTGTAGCTTCGCCCTGGTCGCGGTAGCTGCCGTTGTGGTAATAGGTTGCGGAGACGTATCCTTGGATGATAGCGGTTCCGTAGGCTTTGCCGCTGTGTACATAGAGGTGTGGCGCCCGGTTGAGGTCTTTGCCGATCTGTAGGCTTTGGTAGACTGCCTGGCGGCGTCCGTCGGGGTATTCGGAATAGGCATAGACCGTGTAATTTCCTTTGCGGAGGTAATCGAAGCGGTAGAGGCCCTGGGGGTCGGTTTCCGTGTCGTCGCCGAAGTAGGCTTCCGGATTGTTGCCGTAGATGAGGTAGACGTCTTGTTTTTCGGCGGGCAGGGTATCGGTGGAGAAGGTATAATCCTCGTCGCTGTGTATTATATTGTAGAGGGTTCCCTGGATGGAGAGGGATCCTCCGGTTCCTTCGTCGCTGTTGCAGGCCGGGGCGAGGAGGAGGGCCAGGAGGCAAGTCTTACTGTACATGGGTATAGGCCGATTGGGTGATGGCAAAGGATTGGGAGGTTCCCCCTTGGTAGGATCCGCCGCTCACGTAGCCGTTGAAGGAGACGCCTCCTTGTATTTGCCCGCCGCTCAGGAGGGAATAGTTTCCGGCGGTGAGACGCGGGGTGGAGAAGACCACGATGAGGTTTGTGCCGCTTGTTGCGCCCGAAATGACCGGCACGCGAAAGAGCAGGAGGTATTCGCCTGCCGTGTTTCTTATGGCGATATCCCCTCCGGCTTTTGCCCGCGAGTAGATGACCGAGGCTTGCGGCCCGGCGGGTATTTCCATCAGGCTGCCGCTGGTTCCCACGAGCACGCCTGCGTTCACGACATAGCGTCCGGTTTGTCCGTCGAAGGCTTCTCCGTCGCCTCTGACGCCGTTGGCCACGGTGAGTCCGCCGTTGAAGGTCATTGTTCCGTTGCTGTCGATTGCATCCTGTGCCTTTGCGGCTACGAACAGGGTGCCGCCGTGGATGGCGACCGAGGCGCCGCCGTTGATGCAGTCGTCGTAGGACTGGATGTGGATGGCCCCGCCGTGAATGGCGAGGGCGCCTTTGCTTTCCATGCCTTCGCCTCCGGCCGACTGCTGGGTGCAGAGGATGGTCACTGTGCCGCTATGTACCACCAGGTCGCCCTCGCATTTGATTGCTTTGGGGTTGGCGTAATCGCCTCCGTTTCCCATGGGTCCTGCGCCTGTCGGTCGGGATCCCTGGGTGGCGCCGAGCGAAAAGCGTTCGCCCGAGGTGCCTACCCTCAGTGTCAGGAGGGCGTTCGCGGCGCCGGATTCCCCGATGGTGATTCCTTGGGCGGCGTTCACTCCTTTGCCTCCCGAGCCGGAGCTGTAACAGGAGATATCCCCCCCCGACAGGATGATATCCCGGTCGCTTTTGATGCAGGCGGCGGTATAGGAATCGGTTGCTCCTGCCGGCGAGGTATAGACTTTGCCGGGGCCGGCGGTGGTGATATGGAGCGTGCCGGCTTCGATGCGGATATTCCCGTCGGCCGACAGGCCTTTGCCTCCGTCGGCCGAGGCCGGGCAGTCCAGACGCAGGGTTCCTCCCGTAACGGTGATGGCGGCGTCGCTTTTTATGGCGGCGGCAAAGGAGGGGTCGTATCCGTTGCCTTGAGCTGCGAGGGCTGCGGCTCCCGAGGCGGTGATGGAAAGATCGCCGCCGCTAATCAGGATATCGCCTTTGCTGCCTATGCCTTTGGACTGTGTGCCGGCGACGCTTATTTCCACGAGGCCTCCGGCGATACGGATTCCGGCATCACCTTTCATGCCTTTCACATCGTCGCTTGGCGCTGCGATGCGCAGGCTTCCGCCTGTGATTTCGGCCCGTCCTGTTCCGGCGTCTATGCCGTCGCCTGAGGCTGCGATCGTGACCGATCCTCCCGACAGCATAAATCCGTTACCGGCGTGAATCCCGTCGGCGGCGGCGGCGGTCACTTGAAGGTCTCCGCCCCGTATGGCGACGCTTTGGTTGGCGCTTGCCAGGGCATGTTTGGCTGCGCCGCTTAGCCATAATTGTCCGAAGCCTTCCACTTCCAGCGATCCGCCGGTATGGATCAGGGCGGCGTTTTCCCGGTTCGCGGCATGGTCTGCCAGGCGGTTCACTCCTTGGAGGTGGAGGATGCAGGTGGTTTCCTTGCCGCTGATCTTAAGTGGCGGGAGGTCGGAGGCGGACGTGATTTCGGCGTTATCCAGCTTCAGCAGGAGGGTATTGGGCGCGGGGGCCAGGTTTTGTATATCCAGCGACCCCTGGGTGGTAGCGCCTGAGAGATGAATTTCCAGCTTTGCCTGCGCATGGGAGACCAGGGCTACGTCGGCCTTGTTCAGGGTTACGTCGACGCTACCGTCGGCGGGCAGGTTTTCCACCGTTGCCTGGGAGTCGGTCCAGCGGATGCGGATGGCCTCGGCATTCACCGTGGGGGTTTGCAGGGTGATATTTTGCGCGGGGCGATCCGCATCTTCCACGGCGATTTCCGCGAGCATCCCCGTTTCATAGCCTTCGAGCGTGACCACGATATAATATAGGCCGGAGGGGATATTACCGATTTCGTAGGCCCCGTCGGCGTCCGTTGCGACGGTTTCGCCTGCGGGGACGGCGTCTTCGCTGCGGAAGATACGAACCGACGCACCCTGGGCCGCCTGTCCGTCGGCTTGGGTCACACGACCGCTGATGCGGTAAACCGGCACGGAGATTTTCTCCATGCGAAGGTTTTTGTCCGTCACGTCGGCGTCCGTCACCCGCACGCCGGAGAGGGTGGCGGATTCGTATCCGCCGAGTGTGGCGGTAAGGGCATAATTTCCGGCGGCGACGCCTGTGAAAATATAGGCTCCGTCGGCGCCCGCCAGGGCCTGTGCGGCGGTTGCCCCCGTTTCCTCTTCGGTGAGGACTAAGGAGGCCCCCGAGGCTCCTTCGCCTTCGGCCGTGGTGACGGTTCCGCTCACGTTATAGACCGGGGCGATTGCTTCGGTTGCCCTGTCCGGGCGGCAGAGCGGGAGCGAGAGGCAGCACAGGGCCGCAAGCCAAGCATTTAAATTTCTCATTGCATTGTTTTTTAAAAGCAGGAATCCCTTTGCCCTGCCGGCCTCCGGTCCGGTATTGTAAATCCCAACGTGTTTCGTTCATCCGGGTCAATCTAAAACAACCCTTTCGGGCTCCTTTCCCGACCCGATGGGGAGTTGGGGATTCCTGCTATGCGTGTTTGAGAAACAAAAATGCGAATGTCCTTATCTTTTCGGAAATAAAATCAACGAATCCTCCGATTCCGTCAACGAATCCTCCCGATCCGGGCTTATTTCCCCCGACGTATCTTCGTATTCCTTTTTTTTCGTTTTCCTTCCTTCGCGCTGTTTCAGAAGGTTCCGATACCTTTTCAGGGTTTCATTCCAGGATACGACGAATTCGTAGGTTACGTTTTCCGGTTTTCCCTCCGCCTCTGTTGAGGGGTCATTTTCTTTTTCGCTCTCCGGCGTTTCTATTCTTTTTCCTCCCAGGCCATCGGCTATTAGCCCGGCGTCTACGACGTTGATTGCAGCAACGTACACCGCGTCCACCTGCCTGCGTACTTCGGCGAGACTTCCCAGGGGTTTGGCGATATTTTCTTCTTCCCGTTCTCCGGTCAGGAGCAGGAATTTCCGTTCGGCGGCGTCGAGCGCCGCCACCCAGTCGCCCAGACCCAGGATCTCCACATCGGGCCGGTAGGCGCCCCGAAGGCTTTGCATGAGGGTGTTGATGGCGCCGGATTTTTCCATATATCCTTTTCCGAACAGGTAATGCTTATATCCTTTCAGGAGATTAAAGAGACGCAAGGCGGCTTTTAGTTTGATTGTTTCCGGCTGTTTGCGCGAGCCTTTCACCACGAGGTAAAAACCTTGCAGGACTCCGTTTCGCTGCTCGTTGGCCTCTTCCACTTCGGCCGTATAAACACTTCTGTGCAGTACCCGCAGCAAATCTTCGGCCTGATCATAAAGCGGGATATAGCAGTTGTGTATCAACTTTGCTATGCCTATTTCTTCGGCGTCAAACAGCAGCGCTTTCTTTTTAAAAGTCGTATGCAACTCAAACCATTCTTCTTTGTGAAGATTCCGAAGGGGAATCCGTATCGTTTTCATTCGATCTCCTGTATTATAACATTCATAATTCACCGGCAAAGGTAAGACAATTCAGGAAATACACAAAAATCATTCGGTTTTTTTTGAATTTTTTTTCTCAAAACAACCCATCCGTTTTTGCTGCGTTTTATTTGAATTATTTCACAGCTCATTTTACAAAATATGCGTAATATTAAAAATTCCACTTCCACAAAACACCTATTACACGGATAATCAATAAATTACAAAACATCCGATCCATATCTGGATTTCTTTCCAAAATTTTTTTCCCAAGAAAATCCATCCATGGATCGGCTTAAAAAATTTTTATCCGTACAAAATCCATGCATGGATTTTTCCGAAAAATTTTTTTTTGCCTGAAATCCATCCGTGTATTTCTTTGTAAACTTTTTTTTTGCACGAAATCCATTTGTGGACGAGCTGGATAATTTTTTTTTTGCATAAAAACCAGGGATGGATTTGGGATAATTTTTTTTTTTTCATCGAATCCATGCATGGATTGAGAGGGTTCGGTTTTTTTTATCCTGCCATACAGTTGTGAGTGACAGTGTTTTAGCTTATTTTATTGTATAGGGATGTATCGGCGGGTTATTCCGGGATTTGTAGCCATAAGGCAATTGGGGGGACAAAAGGTTCAAAGAATCGTTTACACCGCACTGCGCGAGTGGCGGGAGATTGCCCGGAATGGGAAGCATCCCTTGGCTGGGAATCCGCCGGGAAAATGGGATGGGGAGCCGAAAGTTGGAAGAAAGAAGGAGAGCCGGAGGAATAAAAACCGATATTTTTGGGGGATTTCGGCCCTTTACCGGAATGTTTTTTACTACTTTTGTGTCAAACAGGAAGGAAATTTTCCACCATAATACATCAATCAAATGTCGAAAAACAAAGAGAACAAAGAAAAAAGAAATCACCTAAGGCGGATGAAAAAACAGGAAATCCTCGAGGCTGTGAAAGAAGTGTTTCAGTCCGCACCCAAAGAAATAAGGAATTATAAACAGGTGTGCAAACTCATCGGAATAGAAAATGAGGTGCAGAAACTCCTGGTGATCGAGCTCCTCGGTCTGCTGGCCGAACAGGACTATATCAGCGAAGTAGACCGCGGACGCTACCGCCTGCATACCCTGGGGACGCTGGCCGTGGGGATATTCCGAAGGCGGAATAACGGGAAAAATTCCTTTGTGCCCGAAGACGGCGGGGCCCCGGTATTCGTGGCCGAAAGAAACTCGCAACACGCCATGGATGGAGACAAAGTCAAAGTTCAGGTCTTAGCCAAACGCAAAGGAACAACCCCCGAAGCTGTCGTTATCGAAATCTTGGAACAACCCGAACGCACCTTCGTGGGAAAACTCCAGGTACGCAAAGGATGGGCTTTCCTCATCACCGAAGATAAAACGCTGGCAAACGACATATTTATCCCCAAAGGAAAACTTAACGGGGGAAAAAACGGCGACAAAGCCGTGGTGCGTATCGTGGAATGGAGCGAAAACGCCAAGAATCCCGTGGGGGAAGTGGAAGACATCCTGGGCGAGGCCGGCAAGAACACAACGGAAATGCATGCCATCCTTGCGGAATTCGGCCTCCCCTACAAATACCCGGCGGCGGTGGAGAAAATGGCCGCAAACATCGCCGAGGACCTCACCCCGCAAGACCGGGAAGGCCGGGAAGATTTTCGGGCCGTGCCCACCTTCACCATCGACCCCGAAGACGCAAAAGATTTTGACGACGCACTCTCGGTCAGACGCCTGCCCAACGGGTTCTGGGAAGTCGGCGTACATATTGCCGACGTGACGCATTACGTAAAGCCCGACACGGGCATCGACCGCGAAGCCAGAGAGCGCGCCACCTCGGTCTACCTCGTGGATCGGACCATCCCCATGCTGCCCGAACGGCTCTGCAACCGCATCTGCTCGCTCCGTCCGCTGGAAGAGAAACTCTGCTTTTCCGTGATCTTTGAACTGGACGGGTATGCCGCCCTAAGAAATCACCGCATCTGCCGCACCGTGATACAAAGCAACCGGCGCTTTACCTACGAAGAAGCCCAACAGGTCATCGAAACCGGTCAGGGAGATTACCACAAGGAGATCCGGCTGCTGCACGCCCTGTCAAAAAAATTAAGGGAAAAACGCTTCAAAAACGGAGCCATCAACTTTGAACGCTACGAAGTGAAGTTTCACCTGGATGAAAACGGTCGCCCCACCGGCGTGTACTTCAAGGAGTCAACCGAGGCCAATCAGCTGATCGAGGAGTTCATGCTGCTGGCCAATAAAACGGTGGCGGAATTTGTGGTGCGCCTCGAGGCCGAGACCAAAACGCCGCGTACGTTTGTCTATCGCACCCACGAACCGCCCGAAGCGGAAAAGCTGGAGAACTTCGCCCTCTTCGTACGCCGCTTCGGCTATCGCCTGAAGGTGGAAGGAAAAAAAGGCGACGCCTCCAGGAATATGAACCGGCTGCTGGACCTCGTACACGGCAAACCCGAAGAAAACCTGATAGAAACACTCGCCGTACGCGCCATGCAAAAAGCCCGGTATTCCACGGAAAATATCGGGCATTACGGTCTGGCCATGGAGAGTTATACGCACTTCACCTCGCCCATTCGCCGCTACCCCGACATGCTGGTGCATCGCCTCCTGGAACGTTACCTGGCAGGAGGCCGAAGCATCTCCCGCCCCAAATACACGGAGCTGTGCAAACACTGCTCGGAGATGGAAGTGCTCGCCGCCGGCGCCGAACGCGCCTCAATCAAATACAAACAAGTGGAATACATGAGCGAACGCCTGGGGCAAATCTACTCCGGCGTCATATCCGGAGTAACGGAATGGGGCATCTACGTGTCCCTGAACGAAAACAAATGCGAAGGGCTGGTCCCGGTGCGCGACCTGGAAGACGATTTCTACGATTTTGACGAAAAGAACTACTGCCTGAGGGGCCGACGACACGGACAGGTGTTCCGTCTCGGCGACCCGGTACGCGTGCAGGTGGCACAGGCTAATCTGGAACGTAAGCAGCTGGATTTCCTGCTGGTGGAATGAGCGGTCAAGTCTGCTCTTTCAGGATCACGTCATGCGCCCCACCCTCCACGATGCTGGTGGAAGACACCAGGGTGATCTTGGCATTCCGCTGTAATTCATCCAAGGTGACGGCCCCGCAGCTGCACAGGGTCGCCTTTATTTTGCCCAGGGTTATATCCAGGTTGTCTTTCATCTTCCCGGCATAAGGCACGTAGCTGTCTACGCCTTCTTCAAATTTAAGGGATTCGGCCATTCCCCCCAGGTCGTAGCGTTGCCAGTTCTGTGCCCGGTTGGAGCCTTCGCCCCAGTATTCCTTCACGTAGTTGTTGCCGATGCGCAGCTTCTTGGAAGGCGATTCGTCGAAGCGTGCGAAGTATCGTCCCATCATCAGGAAGTCCGCCCCCATGGCCAAAGCCAGCACCATGTGATAATCGTGCACCAGCCCGCCGTCGCTGCACAGGGGGATGTAGAGGCCCGTTTTCCGGAGGTATTCGTTGCGTGCCTGGGCTACGTCGATCAAGGCCGTAGCCTGTCCGCGCCCAATCCCCTTCTGCTCGCGTGTGATGCAGATTGATCCTCCCCCGATGCCCACCTTCACAAAGTCGGCCCCGGCGTCCACCAGGTATTCAAATCCCTCCCGATCCACCACATTGCCTGCGCCCACCCGGAGCGTGTCGCCATACTGCTCCCTGATCCACCGGAGCGTATCCCGCTGCCATTCCGAGTATCCGTCGGAGGAATCAATGCAAAGCACATCGACCCCGGCGTCGAGCAATGCGGGGATCCGTTTCTCGTAATCGCGCGTATTGATCCCGGCGCCGACCCGGAGCGTCTTATCTTCGCCCGACAACTCGTAGGGGTTTTCGCGGTGTCCGTCATAATCCTTGCGGAAGACAAAATAGGCTAAGTTCCGGTCGGCGTCTATGATGGGCAGGATATTCAGCTTGTGCTCCCATATAATCTGGTTTGCTTCGGAGAGCGAGATGCCCGTTTTGCCTACGTAGAGTTTTTCAAACGGCGTCATAAAATACTTCACCTTCATGCTATGGTCGTCTTTTTCGGCCCGGAAATCCCGGCTGGTTACGAGGCCGAGCAGTTTCCCGTTCGGCGTACCGTCGTCGGTTACGCCGATGGTGGAATGTCCCGTACGACCAATCAGCGCCAGCACATCCGTCAGTCTGTGTTCGGGTGTGAGATTCGAATCGCTCACTACGAATCCCGCCTTAAACTTTTTCACCCTGCGCACCATCTCTACCTGGCTGTCGATGGGTTGCGATCCATAGATAAAAGAAATCCCGCCGTAGCGGGCCAATTCGATGGCAAGTTCAGGCCCGGAGACCGACTGCATAATCGCCGACACAAAGGGGATATTCAGCCGGATATCCGGCATTTCCCCCACCTTGTATTTAACCAGCGGTGTGCGAAGGGATATATTGGACGGAACACACAGCCTGGTCGTCAGGCCGGGTATAAGCAGATATTCCCCAAAAGTTCTTGAAACATCGTTTAAGAAGATAGCCATATATTTGCGTATTATTGAATATGAAGAATCATATTGCAAATATATAAAAAAAGCCTAACGAAGGAAGAAACACACCGACCGGCAGAACATGCCTTGGGGGCCATTTGCCCGTATCACCGGGTAGAGCTATATCGCAAAAGAGGCTACCCCGTATTGGAAGTAGCCCCTTTGGGGAATATCTTATTATGTCTAAGACATATTGTTTAATGCTGAACGATAATAGTACGCATATCAGGTTGCGTATCACCGCTTCCATTGAATATGTGCAGATAGTAATAACCACTCGGAAGCGCCGATACATCCAACTCTACATTTTCGCCCTGGCTTGTTGTCTGTCTAACAAGAACTCCGTTTGCATTATAAAGTTTGATAGTATAGGAAGTATTTAACGATACTACCGATCCTATAGTAACCGTCAAGGTGATGCCTGAAGATCCTCCATTAGCCCAGTTTTCATCTTTATCAAATTCTATTAGTCCATATGAAAAGTAAGAAGCTAAGGCAGGGTAATATGTCCTAGCTAATTGGTTTCCTTGAATAGTACCGTTGCTATTTCCGTCGATATAAGCAAAAGCTAATGTGATATCTGCCGTTGAACTGTTGGCTGTTTGCGTGAATGTAAAATAACTGGCATTTGCCCATTTCTGAAAAGCAGCTTGTATTATAGTTTCCCTTATGGTATTACTTAATCCAGTTGCATTCGTATGATCTATATAATATGTCAGAGATGTTTTATTCCATTTAGGTCCTAACACGCTTGATCTTGTCGTTGCGGCTCCAAAATTATCGTACAATACTTGAGTATACGCATTTGTACTTATAAGTAGGAGTGCAATAAAAAGTAGTTTTTTAAAAAAATGTTTTCATAATGAAAATGTTTAATTCGGTAATTTGTTTACAGAAGATAAATTGATGAAATAATAGGTGACCAAAGCCATACGCGGAGGCCGCGTCACCTCGCCGCTGAATTTTACCCTCAAGCCCTCTTTTTTAAACTCGTCGGGCAGATCCTCGGGGATATACTCGTCGCCGCCATCGTACAGAACAACACGGAAGCCGCCGTCGCTGTCGTCGCGGATGGTCCACCTTCCCGGTTGGGAGGCGTAGGGGGGAGTAGTGTAAGTCATGACGCCCGTTTTATCGCGGACGCTTTTGAAACGGAATACCAGGCAGGTCCTGTAGTCCTCGTTGTAGAACCGCATCAGGCTGTCTTCAAAGCTATGGTACTCGCAACCGATAATTCCCGAAGCAATGCGGACGAAGCGTTGGGCCTCTTCGTTTTCCTCCTTCGCCCCGGAAAGTTGGAAGAACGGACGGGAAAGGCTGAGCTTCATCTCCGTGTCCAGGATTTTTCCATTGGCCGTACTGTCGGAATCAAAGCAGAGAGAGTAACTGCCGGCAGGCGTCGCCACCGTTAAAGTTGTCAGCGTTTGGGCCGTCAGATCCAGGATTCCCTCCAACTCCCATACTTTTCCGAGCAGAAACGGGACCTTGCCGGGTTCCGCCGTATACAGAGGAGCGGACATTCGTGGTAAAGATACGGGAAATTCCGTTTCGCTGATTCTTAATATATTTGCAGAGAGTAAACATGGAATAAAACAAACACAAATACATGCGATGCAAAACGACACAACAACACAATCGACAAAAGGTGGATTCGGAACAGCGCCCGTGTTTTTCACGGCCATCTCCACCATCCTGGGGGCTATCCTTTTTCTGCGATTCGGATACGCCGTGGGGGCCACCGGTTTCTGGGGAGCAATCCTTATCATTCTTTTAGGACACTGCGTCACGATACCTACGGCGCTGGCCATCTCGGAAATCGCCACCAATACGCGGGTGGAAGGCGGAGGCGAATATTTCATCATCTCACGCTCCTTCGGACTGAAAATCGGCTCCACCATCGGCATCACGCTTTACCTCTCGCAGGCCATCAGCATCGCCTTTTACGTCATCGCCTTTGCCGAAGCCTTCGAGCCGCTGTTCAACGCCTGGGAAACGTTCTCCGGATTCCGCTTGCCGCGTCAGGTCGTTACCGTTCCCACCCTGGCGATCCTGGCGATGCTCATCATGCGCAAAGGAGCCGGCCTGGGGATGAAAATGCTCTATGTCGTTGTGGCAATGCTCTTCCTGTCGCTCTTCCTCTTCTTCATCGGCCCGGCCATTGACCCCGGCGACGACGTCTCGCGAATCCCCGGAAACAACTTCTCGCTCCTGCAAAGCAACCGGCTTTTCCTCTGGTTTGCCATCTGCTTTCCCGCATTTACGGGCATGACGGCCGGCGTTGGGCTTAGCGGCGATCTGAAAAACCCCGGCAAATCCATCCCCCTGGGCACCATGGGGGCCACCCTTGCGGGACTGCTCATCTACCTCCTGGTCGTATGGAAACTCTCCGTCTCGGCCTCGCAGGTCGATCTGAGCAGCAACCAGCTTATCATGGCAAAAATCGCCGTTTTCGGCAGCTTCATCATCCCCCTGGGCCTGGGCGCCTCCACCCTCTCCTCGGCCTTAGGCTCCATCCTGGTCGCCCCGCGTACCATACAGGCATTGGCCATGGACAAGAGTTTTCCCTTCCGACGCATCAACAACTTCCTGGCCAAAGGCAAGGGCGAAACCAACGAACCGATAAACGCCACGTTGCTCTCGTTCCTTATCGCCCTCAGCTTTGTGCTGATAGGCAATGTCGACATCGTTGCCCGGATCATCTCCATGTTTTTCCTTATCACCTACGGCACGCTATGCCTCATCTCGTTTATCAACCACTTCGGATCCCCCCCCTCCTATCGCCCCCGGTTCAAGTCGAAATGGTTTTTCTCCCTGGGAGGCTTCCTGCTCTCGGTATGGATTATGTTTATGATTGATTCCCTGTACACCATCGTATCCTATGCCGTTATTGCCGCCATTTATTTGCTCATCGAGCAGTACAACAAAGAGGAAAAAGGGCTGGTGGATATCTTTGAAGGCGCACTCTTTCAACTGAACCGGCGACTCAGGGTCTTCATGCAGAAACACAAATCCTCGATGGCTACCGAAGAATGGCGTCCTTCGGCCATCTGCATCTCGCCCAATTCCTTCGAACGCGACAAGGTGATGGAACTCATGAAGTGGCTAAGCCACCAGCACGGGTTCGGCACCTATTTCCACTACATCGAAGGGTATTACAGCAAACAAACCTACGCCGAATCACAAAAAATCCTGCGCCTCCTCATCGAACGACAAAAAGAACACCACAGCGCCCTCTACATCGACACGATGATCTCGCCCTCCTACACCTCGGCCATTGCCCAGGTGATACAAACGCCTTCCATATCAGGCATGGAGAATAACATGGTTGTGTTTGAATACGACAAGAACCACCCGGAAGAACTCACACGCATCATCGAGAATATCAACCTGGCCAAAGCCGGGGAGTTCGACATCTGCATCTTCGCCGGATCGTCCTACCCGTTGCGCAACCGCGCCGGAATCCACGTATGGATAAGGGAAACGGACGAAATGAATACCAACCTGATGATCCTGCTGGGATTCATCATCCTCTCGCATCCCGACTGGTGCAAAAGTCAAATAAGAATATTCATCACCACCACACGCGAAAGCGATACGGTGAAACAAGAAACCAAGGAACGCATCGCCGCCGGGCGACTACCCGTTACGCTGACCAACATCGAAATCATCCTCCTGGCCGGGGAACAAACCGTAAACGACGTAATCGCCATCCACTCCCAATATGCCGGGCTGACCGTCATCGGCTTCCGCGAAGAAATCATCCGACACGACGCCCTAAAGTTCTTCACCGGTTTCCGGGGCATCGGCGACATCCTGTTCGTCAACGCCTCACAATACAAAGAGATTTAGATTTAGGATTTGCCCCTATGCGTTTACAATTTCCACATCGTATCCGATGAAAAGCCCGCTTTCTATCACGCCGGTAATGGCTTTAAGGGCTTGCTCGGTTTCCGAAAGAACGGCATCGAACCACACATCCACTATCAGGTTGCCGTTTTCGGTAATCACCGGACCGTCTTTCCCCTCCGCCATGCGGAGGTTTACCCGCTTGGGCGAGAGTTCCTTCAAGGCCTGCCCCACGTAGGTGAGCGCCTGGGGGAAAACCTCCACCGGCACAGGGAAATTCATCCCCAGGCGCGAAACCATCTTGGAGGAATCGGCCATGATGCAGGTACGTGGACTGGCGTTTATCAGCAGTTTTTCTCGAAACATGGCCCCTCCCCTCCCTTTTATCAGGCTGCGTTGCGGGTCTATCTCGTCGGCTCCGTCGAACGTCCAATCGGGCCGGTGCTCGTCCAGGTTGGTCACAGGAATCCCCATACGTGTGCAAGCCATTGTGATTTCCAGCGAAGTGGGGATCGCCTTGATGCGGAGTTTTTCCCTCTTCATCCGTTCGGCTATAGCCAGAAGCGCCAGGTAGGAGGTCGAGCCTGAACCTGCGCCCAACACCTGGCCATCCTCTACCATAGCGGCAATGCGTTGGGCCACATTTTCTTTTTCTTCCATCCGGGCAATGGATTTTCCCCAGCTCTGGGAGTTGATGATGTTGTTATTCCATTTCATACTTACTATGACATAAAAGATTCTGTTTTTACAGACATGCCGCCACGATACCTCGGTCGGTTTCCTCACGTTCAAATTCTTTAACGAGCGGACTCCCCATCGAAACGTTTGCATTCCGGTATTCCATCCGGCTGTGGCGTGTGCTTCGCGCCGAGGTATGAAATTCGCGAGCGCCGGTCAGTGCTTCTATCCGGGCGATATTATCAGGCCTGATGCCGCATCCGGGCATGATGATGATGCGTTCGCCGGCGCGTTTTACGAGTTCGGCAAGGAGAGGGATACCCTGTTGCGCATCGGCCTCCTGCCCGGAGGTAAGGATGCGATGGCATCCGCAGGCAATGATGTCTTCCAATGCGCGAAAGGGATCGCGACACACATCGAAAGCCCGGTGAAAGGTAACGGAAAGAGGCGATGCGGCGGTCACGAAACGTTTCAGCAAGGGCACATCCACCTCCCCCTCCATCGTGAGACATCCAAGGGCAATGCCGTGAAGACTCAATCTTTTGGCTACATCAATGTCGTAAAACATGGCACGCTGTTCGGCCGGGGTATAGAGGAAATCGCCACCCCGCGGGCGCACAATAATATGGATATCTATGGAAGAGGTGAGCGCCTGCGCGGTGCATATTTCGCCGAAGCTGGGCGTAGTACCTCCTTCGGGGATCGCTGTGCAAAGTTCCACACGCCGGGCGCCTCCCGCTTCGGCCTCCACGCAGCTTTGGGCTGAGTTGGCGCAAATTTCGAGGATACGATTCATATTCTTATTGTAATTTATTCAGGTCGTTAGCAATATAAAGGGGAAAGGTAACGCAATTGTAATCCATTGATTGGTTGTATGCATGTCCGAATGTTCCGTATTTATTCACAAACTTAGGCAAAATTTTTAGTTCTCCACATCCATAAGGAAATAATACGTACCTTGGCCTTCGTTTTCGGAAAAACTAATACAATACTATAATCAATGGACAATCTTTTATATTTGCTGATAGGCGCTTATACGGCAGGATTAAGCGAAGGAATTTATTTATACAGGTTTGACTCCGCAAGCGGCGACGCCCAATACGTACACATGGTTGAAATGGAAAATCCCTCCTACATAGATACCGGTAACGGGATCCACTTTTATGCCGTGACGGAAAATTCCGATACGCCCTCCTATGCCCATACGCTGTACTTCAACAGGGAAGAGGAGAAACTCCTGCGGATAAACAGCATGGAAACCTTCGCTTCATCCCCCTGCTATATCGCAACAGACACGCATCGCACACACGCCGTAACGGCCAATTACGGCGGAGGAAGCATCTCCGTGTTCGGCATACAGGGCGATACGCTTTTGCCCTCCAAACAATTGATTATCCTGGAAGGCTCCGGGGCCGACACCCTCCGCCAGGCTGCGCCGCATCTGCATTGCGTAAAATTCTCGCCCGACGGGAAATACCTCTTTGCCGCCGATTTGGGCACAGACCGTATCTACCGCTATGAGGTGAACCGCGAAGGAGGCGACACGGCCGCTTTCCTGAATGAAAAGACCATGAAACCCTATCCGCTGCCGGGCGGCTCGGGGCCGCGACACCTGGCGTTTCATCCCTCCAATAAATATATGTACGTCGTGAACGAACTATCGGGAACAGTAACCGGCTTCCAATACCGGGAAGGCGAATTGACGGAAATTCAAACCGTTCGGGCCGATACGCTGGGAGGACGGGCAAGCGCCGATGTCGGCATCACCCCCAACGGCCGCTTCCTGTATGCCTCCAACCGTAACAAAGGAGACGGAATCGCCATATTCTCCATCAACGAGGCCAACGGACAGCTTACCCAGGTAGGGTATCAGCCCACAGGACGTCACCCGCGCAACCTGGCCATCACCCCCAACGGCAAATACCTCCTGGCAGCCTGCCTCCACAGCAGTCTGATAGAAGTATTCGAGATCGACGGGGAAACCGGGTTGCTGAAGAATGTGAATAAAAACATAACAGATATAGATACACCCGTCGTACTGAAATTTCTTTGATAAAAAACCAACTTAATCGGATACACATTTATGATGAATACAGGAAAAAATGTAGCCGGCAAGCTAACCTCGTATCGCTGGGTTATCTGTGCCATGCTGTTCTTCGCCACCACAGTTAATTATTTGGACCGTCAGGTGTTATCGCTTACATGGAAGGATTTCATCGCTCCGGAGTTTCACTGGACCAACAATGATTATGGGAATATCACGGCATTGTTTTCCATTTTTTATGCCGTCAGCATGTTGTTTGCCGGTCGTTTTGTTGATTGGATGGACACCAAGAAAGGCTACCTGTGGTCCATTGGCGTATGGTCGGTGGGCGCATGTGCTCATGCTTTTTGCGGAATAGCCACATCGGGCATCGCGGCAGGCAAATGGTTGGTCGGCTTTGAAGGCGCCAGGGATGTGATTGCCGGCGTGGGCAATACGGGGTTGATCGTGAGCGTAAGCGTTGTGCTGTTTGTCTTTGCCCGCCTGATTCTGGCCGTTGGCGAAGCGGGCAACTTCCCTGCCGCCATCAAGGCCACGGCCGAATATTTCCCAAAGAAAGACCGGGCGTTTTCCACCAGCATTTTCAATGCCGGAGCCACGGTAGGCGCATTGGTAGCCCCTGTATCCATCCCCCTTATCGCCAAGCTGTGGGGGTGGGAGATGTCTTTCATCGTAATTGGTGTGCTGGGATTTTTATGGATGGGTTTTTGGGTATTTGTATATAAAAAACCGGAAAAACATCCCCTTGTCAATGCAAAGGAATTGGCCTATATCCGCCAGGACAACGAAGAAGACTGCGAAGAAGATACAACAATGCAGAAGAAAGGGCGTCCGGAAAGGAAACTGTCGTTCCTGGAATGTTTCAGATACAAACAAACCTGGGCCTTTGCAACGGGTAAATTCATGACAGACGGCGTATGGTGGTTCTTTTTGTTCTGGACGCCGGCCTACCTGAGTGCGGTGTACAACATGAAGTCGTCCGACCCGGCCAGCCAGATAGCCATTTTCACCCTCTATGCCATCACGTTGCTCTCCATCATCGGCGGGTGGCTCCCCACGTATTTCGTCGATAAGAAGAAAATGAATCCCTACGCCGGCCGCATGAAAGCCATGTTGATCTTTGCCTTTTTCCCCTTATTGGCCTTACTTGCACAGCCTCTGGGGGGTATTTCCTATTGGTTTCCGGTTATCATCATCGGCATCGCCGGCGCCGCCCACCAGGCCTGGTCGGCCAACATCTTCTCCACCGTAGGCGATATGTTCCCCAAGAGCGCCATCGCTACGGTGACCGGCATCGGGGGGATGGCCGGCGGCGTGAGTTCGTTTATCATCAACAAGAGTTCGGGCGTATTATTCGATTATGCCGGACAAACACAAATGGTCTTTATGGGTTTTCGGGGCGAAGAAGCCGGATACTTTATCATCTTTTCCATCTGCGCCGTATCCTACCTCATCGGATGGTGCATCATGAAAAGCCTGGTTCCCGGATATGCCCCCGTCACGGTCGATTGAGCATCACCATTTAAAAATATCATACTAAAAAAGAAGAGCCTTATGAAAACATTCAAATCACTGCCCGCCCTGTTGCTTTTATTGCTCACCGCCTGCCAATCCGGAGATGGATGGCAAGCATTGTTCAACGGTAAAGATTTTACGGGTTTCCAACAACTGAACGGCCAAGCCCCCTATCGCGTAGAAGACGGGAGTATCGTAGGAACCTCCGTCACGGGACAGCCCAATAGTTTCCTGGCCACCGTACAGGAATACGGCGATTTTATCCTCGAATTTGAAGTACAGTGCGATCCTGCCCTGAACTCCGGCGTACAATTCCGTAGCCAAAGCCTTCCGGAATATCAAAACGGACGCGTGCATGGCTACCAATGCGAGATAGATCCCTCCGACAGGGCTTGGAGCGGCGGCATCTACGACGAAGCCCGGAAAGGCTGGCTGGTTACGCTCGCCGACAATGAAGCCGGACGCGCCGCCTATAATCCAACGGATTGGAACAAATACCGCATCGAAGCCCTCGGCCATAACATCCGCATCTGGCTCAATGGGGTAAATACCGCCAATTTGTACGACCAGGAAACCCCTGCCGGCTTTATCGCATTCCAGGTGCACCAGATCGGCAACGATTCGCTGCAAGGTAAAGAAATCAAATGGCGCAACATCCGCATCAAGACGGACAACCTGGAGGCCGAACGCCTGCAAGGTAATCTGGCCGCGGAAGTAAACCTCATCCCCAACACGCTGACGGAACAGGAGATAGCCCTTGGCTGGAAACTCCTTTTCGACGGACAAACCACCAACGGATGGCGAGGCGCTCATAAGGAAACCTTCCCCAAGGAGGGATGGACGGTAACCGATGGCCAGCTCATTGTCCTGAGCGCCGACGGGAGGGAAGCCCAAAACGGGGGCGACATTGTATACGCTCCGGAAGAATTTTCCGCCTTTGAGCTAAGCGTGGAATTTAAAATCACCGAAGGCGCCAACAGCGGCATCAAATATTTCGTCACCGAAAAAGAAAAGCCTTCCGGCTCGGCCTTTGGCTTGGAATATCAAATATTGGACGACAAACTCCACCCGGATGCCCAATTATACACAACCATACCCGGTTCCCGCCGGTTAGCCGGTCTCTACGACCTGATCAAGCCTGCCAACATACGCTTCAACGGCGCCGGCAATTGGAACCGGGCCACCGTAAAGGTCTTTCCGGACAATCAGGTAGAACATTGGCTGAACGGATTTAAAACCCTTGCATACGAACGAGGCTCGGAAGCTTTCCGCGAATTGGTCAAAGGCAGCAAATACGCCGCCCCCATATACAACGAGCACGGAGCATTCGGCGAAGCGGCATCCGGACGCATCCTATTGCAAGACCATGGCAACGAGGTGGCATTCCGCAGTATAAAGATTCGTCGGTTGCCCTAAGCGTTCTTTGCGCATCCGCTTTCATTGCAGCGTGCGACGGGGATAAGAATTATATTGCCTGCAAGCAAAAAAGTTACGAATTGATTTGCCGTATTGAAAGAATATTCTATTTTTGCACTCGCAATTAAGGCGGAAACGGCCGCGTAGCCCAACTGAATAGAGCAGCTGACTACGGATCAGCAGGTTACAGGTTTGAATCCTGTCGCGGTCACCACCAAAGAAAAGACATAACTGGAAAATCAATCAGTTATGTCTTTTTTTTGTCTCTCCGGCGGAGGAGACTAATACGAGGAAAACGAAAAATATTTGGGCTGGAAGCAAAAACCTGTTTGCTTCCAGCCCATTATTTGCTTTACCCATCAAAGCGTCCGGACAACCCCTTCAAAGAGGATAGCCCCGGTGCTCTTCTCTTTAATAAACAAAAGGAAGGGCCGATCGAGAACGAAAGGAACCGAGGGGAGGAGGAGATTCGGATCGGGCGCCGTCACCTCCATTCCAACAAGTGTTACGGCAGCAGCTTC
>JAITKB010000115.1 GCA_031278605.1 Tannerellaceae bacterium | reverse complement strand
GATGTCGGTAGATCCCGGATTCGGTGGGCAACGTTTTATTGAACATTCGCTAGAAAAAACAGCTCGTTTGAAAGATATGATTGCCGGTAAAGGTCTGAATACTTTGATAGAGGTAGATGGTGGGGTGAATATGGAAACCGCCGGACGCCTGCTTGCTGCCGGTGCAGACGTGTTGGTTGCCGGTAATTTTGTGTTCCGGTCGCCGGATCTCCTGCAAACGATAAAAGAACTGAAAGCCTTGTAACCTACCCGGAGCCTCCCCCCTTACCTTAACTGCATGATTAAAGAAATACGAAAGCGACCTTTAGCCAGACCGCTCTTTATATGGATAATCGGAATTTTATTACAGACAATAGCCTCTATCCGGATCCTTTCGTTCGGTCTTTTGTGTATTCCTGTTTTGCATCTGTTTTTTCCTCATCGCCTGTTTGGGAAACAGGCTCCGGAATTGACGTACAATGCCCGTTGGATTTGGGGTAGTGTATTTGTTTGTATACTTCTGTTTTTATCCATTCAGGTGACAGCCTATCACGAGAGCCGCATCTCTTATCCCCTTCCGATACAAGAATGGGCCAGGCATACTCAGTTGCGGTTGACGGCTTCTTTCAACCATCTAAAGCTGACGGAAGAGGAACGTTCCGTTTTGGCTACAATTACCTTAGGCGACAGGAGTTTGATGTCGAAAGCCGTTCGGCAGCAGTTTTCTATCACCGGAGTAGCGCATATTTTGTCGGTAAGCGGTTTTCATGTAGCGATTGTATGCGGATTTCTTTTACGGATGCTATCTTTTCTTTCAGGAAATAATGCGGGACGATGGATACGTTACCTGCTTACATTGCTCTTACTATGGACATTTACCCTAATCACCGGATTGGCCACTGCTTCCATTCGAGCAGCCGTTATGTTGACACTTCACCTCACCGGCAGGCAGCTTGGGCGTGTGACGGACAGATACAATATATTCGTTGCATCGGCTTTCGGCATGTTGGTTTATAATCCTTTTTACTTGTATGATATTGGATTTCAGTTGAGCTATGTTGCTGTTGGTTTCATATTGTATTTGCAGCCTCGCCTTAGCCGGCTGATACAAGTGAGGAATCCTATCTTGAGAACACCGTGGGAATGGATCACCCTTACATTGGCGGCACAAACGGGTGTGACGTTTTTATGCTTGTATTATTTTGGACAGTTCTCTACGGTATTCCTGTTCACCAACCTTCCACTTACGTTAATTGCCACGTTATTAATACCTGTTGCCCTTTTGTGGATATTGCTCCCGGCGGGTTTCCCCGGATCTCCCGTACTGCAAACGCTGCTGGAAACACTAACGCATCGCATGATGTGGATTGTTGATGTATTCAGTCATCTTCCGGGGAACGCTTTGTCCTTTCGGTTTGACCTTGCCACAATGCTTTTATGCTATGGTTCACTTGTTTTTTTACTCTTATATGGTCATTGGAAGGAGTGTAAATCATTCTTGTTTGCGTCTTTACTCCTCTTATTGTCGGTTGTTGCGCGAAAGGTTTTTTATTTATTTTTGTGATTAAGGACAAATAGCACGAGATGGCAAAGAAAAGAACAAGAAGACAAAGGTTTATCACTTTAACAAGTATGATAGTCTGTGCAGGCATCTTGCTGATGCATAACATGCATAACGATTATATTTCAGAACTCACCCTGGAAAAGCGGGAGATACCGAAACTGCAAACGAACAGAAAAGAGCAAATCATATACCACGAAGGATATACCGTTTCTTATAATTCGGACTATAAGATAGCGAACTGGGTAGCTTATGAACTTACGGCGGAAGAAGCCAACAGTAAGCATGTGAAGCGTTCGGATAATTTCACACCCGACCCTATGGTGGCGGAAGATGAAACAGCCACAAACGAAGATTACAAGCAAAGTGGTTATGATAAGGGGCATTTAGCTCCGGCCGGCGACATGAAATGGTCTGTTAAAGCCATGCAGGAATCTTTTTATTTTACGAATATATGCCCGCAAGACAGAAAGCTAAACACGGGAATATGGAATGGATTGGAAAACCAATGCCGAAAATGGGCTACCCGATACGGCACATTGCTGATAGTAACCGGCCCGGTGATAGGGGATAGCCTCCAACAATTAGGAGCGCATCGGGTAGGCATTCCGAATGTTTTTTATAAAGTAGTTTGTATTCCTTGGGTTAGGCCACCGAAAGGGATTGGTTTTTTGTTTGAAAACAGAAACTACGTCCGAACGTCTCTTCGTTCCATGGCTGTGCCTATTGATAGTGTCGAACGAGTGACGGGTATTGATTTTTTCCCTTCTTTTCCGCTTAAAGTACAGGAAGAAATGGAAGCTTCTTCCGACTGGGAATATTAGTACATTCCCAGCCCCACCACCAAAGAAACTGCCCACCCTTGCAAGAAAGCAAAGACGGGCAGAAAATAGTTAAACCCTTAATTACCACGAATCAAGATATGTGATGCGGGCGTAGCCGCTATGGATGATCCCCCCCCCAAAAACAGGCCTCGAAGCTGGAGTGCACAGCAGCTGAAGCCGGAGTGCACAGAAAATTTTGCCGGAGTGCACAGAAAATTTTGCCGGAGTGCACAGAAAATTTTGCCGGAGTGCACAGGAAATTTTGCTCGAGTGCACAGAAAATTCAGGCCCTTTTGGACAGGGTGAATTGAACCGTTAACCGCCGTTAATTCAGCCGTGTGATGCGGGCGTAACCGTTGCCGGTATTGCCGGTTATGCTGGCTCCGCCGGCGGGGTTGGGCATCTTGGTTGGGCTGCTGCCTTGCGTGCCGTTGTTCCACTCGTAACCCGCGCCGTCTATCATGGAGGGGTTGGTGAAGAGGATTTCGTCGCCGTCGCTCCAGGTGGGGCTTGTGCCGAAAGCGCTGGTGTAGTTCAGCGCGGTTGTGTTATTGCCTGTGTCCTGTGTGCGGGGATCGGTCGTTGTGGCGGGGTCAATGGCTACGCAGCCCTTCATGCCGGAGATGAAAGAGGAGCCGCCGGAGCCGGTGCCGGCATCGGCAGGCCGTGACTTGTTGCCGTCGCCACCGTAATAACCGCCCCCGCCTCCACCCGAGCCCCCGCCCGAGCCCTCGCCCAAAGCAAAGTATAAGCATGATCCTCCCACCCCGAAGCTCCCACCCCATACGTCCGTATAATTGCTCGAACCGGTCTGGTTTCCTCCAAAGGAGATTTGGGGATTCGTACGATTCAGGCCTTTGCCACCGATCAAACCGCCTCCGTAACCCGGTATTCTAGAGCCAGCTGTATATCCACTTCCCCCGCCTCCACCGGCGGCCACCATAATCCGGGTATTGAGTGAAAGAGCCTTGTCCCATTCCGTATCCGTGTCGCCGGGGAGTAAGCGGAAATCGGTTGCTCCGCCGCCGGAACATCCTATTCCTCCATAAGAAAGCGTTGTCGCTATATTGCCTGCTCCGCCGCCGTTAAAGGCTTTCTCCGACAAGATATAGCCCAATGGCGCATCCGATGGCGCATAGCTACTGGCGGTTATCCCGGCCTGCCCAACGTAGATGTATACTATCTGCCCCTGGGTAAGGGTAATAGTCCCTGCGGTGTAGCCGCCTTTATTCACATCACTGTTCCAAACACCACCTTGCGCCCCCCAGGCCTCCAGGCGGTAGGAGCCGGTTTGCGGGACGACAAAATGCTGATACCCTCCGGTGTAGGTAAAGTCCCACGTCGATACATTCAGCACGTCGGATAGTGTTTTGCCTGT
>JAITKB010000110.1 GCA_031278605.1 Tannerellaceae bacterium | reverse complement strand
GCGGACCATCGGGCGACGCTTCGCCCGGCGCTATTTTTTTTGGCGGACCATCGGGCGACGCTTCGCCCGGCCTTATTTTTTTCGGAAAAGTACCGGGCGACGCTTCGCCCGGATAGATTTTTTTTATCGGACCCATCGGGCGACGCTTCGCCCGGCGCTACCCCTGACGAAATCGTATCGGAAGACGCTTCGCCCGGCTGTAAATTTTTCGGAAAAGTGTCGGGCGACGCTTCGCCCGGCTGTTTTTCTTCCGACGAACCCTCAGGCGACGCTTCGCCCGGCTGTTTTTTTTTCGACGAACCCCCAGGCGACGCTTCGCCCGATAGGTTTTCCACCGACAAACCACCGGACAAGGCTTCGCCCGGTACGATCCCGGAATGAGGGACGCCGGACAAAGTCTCAACGCAAGGCATGGAGCCCCAGCGAGGGCCTATGGGAGGATTCGGCTTACGTAATTTTCCAGGGTTTCGTAGCTGGGATCCTTTAACAGGACGGTTTTATCCCCGGATAAGAGGTAGAGCGTAGGGATGGCCTTCAGGTCGTAAAGTTCTTCGTCCTTTATGCGAGGGGGCGTGTCGCAGGTGTTGAGCCAGGAGGAGGGCAGGTGACCGGGGTGGCTGCGCCAAAGGTCGAGGTCCTCGTCGGGGTAGACGGACAGGATGCTAAGGCGCTTTTCCCGCAACAGGCGCCCAATGGAAGGGGAGGATTGAAGCCGGAGGCTGACCTCGCGGCAGTTGTTGCAGTCGGGATTATTGAAATACAAAAGGATATAGTCCGTGGAGATGGCATAGAGGGTGGATGCTTCACCCTTGGCCGTAAGAAAAGCAAAATCGGTGGCCTTCGACCCCGGACGGTTGCGCCGGGCGAGGTCGAGCAGGTGGGCGTAACGGAGCTTCTCCTTCGTTAACGGGGAGGCCACGAGATGCTCCAGGACGGGAATGTAAAATTCGTCGTTGCGAAAGGGAGAGTTCGCATCGTAGAGGTATTTCTCGAACAGGTCGGCGAAATAGGCACAGCTCCCGGCCTCCGCCTCGGCCCGGGCCAGCATCTCGCCAAGGGCCTGGGAGGCCACGGCAAGCGGGACATGCGGCAGCAGATCAATGTAATCCACAAAAGCCTGCTCGGTGATCTCGGGGAAATGAAACTGGAGGGTATCGGAAAAATCAAAAAGATCCCAGTAGTGTCTCACCAGGTATTCGGCCCGGTCGGAAGGCGAGGTAAGCAGGCTCGGAATACGAACCATCCGAAAGGGCGCAGGCGCAGCGGCGGGGGCAGGATTCTTTTGTCCGTTGCAGTGGACGAACAGGCACATCAGCAGGCTAAGGAAACAGGCGGGTCTCATACGGGTTTATGTTTTCAATGATTGGGTGAACAAAAATAAGGCTTTGGGGGGATTTCACCCTATATTTGCAGGTAAATCAACCGAATCACCCGATCATGAAGCATCCTTGGCCTGCCGTATTTGTCTTTTGGCTCCTGATCCCCCCTGCCTTCGGGCAGGAGGAGGAAATCCTCCCGTTTGAAAAAGCCTATAAGCGCGTGTATTCCATCTCGGAAACCACCGGGGGCGCACCCCTGATGGACGGACGTCTCGACGAGGATTTCTGGACCGCACAGGGAACCTGGACCGAACCTTTTGTACAGGTTAGCCCCCATGAGCGGGCGCCGACGGAACGGCTTACCCGGGCCAAGCTCCTGTACGATCATCGCTACCTGTACGTCGGCGTGTATTGCCGCGAAACGGAGCCGGAGAAGATCCTACGCTTCATCGGGAACCGGGACGACAACAGCATCGGGGACCTCATTAGCGTAGCCTTTGACCCCTATTACGACTACCGGGCGGCGCCGGAATTTAATATCAACGCCGGGGGAAATAAAACGGATCTCATCGTAACCGACAAGCTGGAAGTGAACCTCAGCTGGAATGCCGTATGGGACGCACGCACGCACATTGGGGGGCAGGACTCATGCTGGACCGCCGAGTTGCGCATCCCCTTCAGTCAGCTTCGCTACAATCAAAACTCCGGCAACGAGACCTGGGGCTTGCACATACGGCGTATCATCCGCCACAGGAATGAAGTGCAGAACTGGAGCCTGATCCCGCTGAAAAACAATGGCCATGTCTTCTCCTTCGGGACGATGCGGGGGATGAAACATTTGCCCAAACCCCGGGGCGTGGAAATCCTTCCCTACGTAATGGGCAAGCTCAGCCCGGGGGCCGGACAGAAGGAAAACCCCTACCGCCACCGCGACCGGCGGGGAGGAAACCTGGGCGTGGATATGAAGTTCGCCCTCGCGGATTTCACGCTGGATGTGACGCTGAATCCGGACTTCGGACAGGTGGAACTCGACCCCTCGGTGATGAACCTCACGGCCTACGAGACGCTTTACGACGAAAAACGTCCTTTCTTCCTGGAAGGAAAGCATATCCTGGACTTTGCCTCCGGCACGGACCGGATGTTTTATACCCGGCGCATCGGCGCGGCGCCCTCGCGGACGCCGGAGGTGGACGCGCCCGGAAGCTTTGCCGAAACCAAAGGCAATGTGCCCATTATAGGCGCCCTGAAGCTTACGGGGACCGATCGGCGGGGGTTGACCCTGGGGGTGATCCAGAGTTTTACGGCACGCTCCTCGGCCCGGGTGACCCGTAACGGGGTGGAAACCCCGGAAACCCTGGAGCCGCCGGCGACTTACAGCGTGCTTCGCCTGCAGCACAACCACAAGGGGAATCGTTTGCTGGGGGGGATGATCACCTTTGTGAGCCGGTCCATGCCGGAAGCTTACCTCCGGGATTTCCTCGCAGACCAGGCCTTGACGGTCGGGGTGGATTATATTCAGTACTTCCGCAACCGCCTGTATTACTTGGATATGAAGGGGATGTTCAGCGCCCTTGGCGGAAGCGGCGAGGCCATTACGCGCCTGCAGCGGAATCCGGTGCATTATTACCAGCGCGCCTCGGCGGCGGATTACCTGAGGGTGGACTCTTCCCGCAGGTCGCTGAGCGGAACGGGAGGATACATAAAGGCCGGAAGGAGGGGCAACTCCCCCTGGCGCCTGTCGGAAACCTTCTCCTGGGCGTCGCCGGGCTTCGACCTGAATACCATCGGCTACCTCAAGCAGGCCGACTACCTCTCGGCGCTTACCGAGCTGGAGTTCCGGCAAACCAACGTATGGGGAAATTTCCGAACCAACACCCTCGCCCTCTCGCAGCTGAACCAATGGGATTTTGGCCGGAGGCCTACGCTGAATACCCTGGCTGCGAGCTGGAGCGCCATGCTGCTGAACCGTTACGAATGGACGCTCTCGGAAACCTACGGGTGGAATTACGTAGACACCCGGAAGCTGCGCGGAGGCCCCGACCTGCGTTACGATCCTTATTTCCGTACCACGGCCGCCTTTTATACGGACAAGGCCCGCCGCCTGCTCTTTGGGGTGAATTATGTGAACGACTACAACCGCAACGGGATCAATCGCCTGCACACGCTTACGCCCTCGCTCGGTCTCCGCCTGGGGAATCACCTGCATCTGGCCGGGGAATTTACCTATACCCGCCAGGTAGACGATACGCAGTACGTGGCAACCGTCACGACCGCCCCAAACGCCCCGATTTACCTCATGGGGCGCATGGAGCAGGCCGTTTACGGGCTGACGATGAAGCTGCAATTCAATCTCACGCCCGATCTGTCCATACGGTTTTATGCTTCGCCGTTTACCTCCACGGCGCGTTACGGAGATTTCAAGCAGGCTTCCGACGCCCGCTCGCCGGTGGGAGACGAGCGCTTCCTCGTCTATGATCCGTCAAGCATCACGCTCGAGGACAACGTCTATACCGTAAGCGCTGCCGAGGGTGACTGGCAATTCCCCAATCCCGATTTCCGTTTCAACGAGTTTCGCGCCAACCTGGTGGGACGCTGGGAGTACCGGTCGGGCTCAACCCTTTACATCGTGTGGGAACGGCGCACCTCGGAACGCACCCTGGGCGGAGAAACAGGCTGGGGAGAGAACCTGAAAGACCTGTTCAATCTCCCCTCGGTGAATACCTTGATGCTGAAACTCAATTACCGCTTCGCCCTGTAGGATTCCGAAAGACGGTGCTGCAGCAAGCGGGCAAGGGTTTTTCGGTAGTCGTTCTCCAGCTTCATGCAGTTCCGCAGGCCCTCGTACAGGGATGCGGTCGCTACGAAATAGTCAATCAGGGAGATGGCTCCCGTGTCTAAGGCTTTGTTCAACAAGGCCGGGGTCCCCTGACCCTCCAGCAGACGGCGGTATTCGCCGAGCGATTCATCCAGGGCAAGCGCTTGTCCGTAAAGGCGGACCAGTTCGTTTTCCGTTCGCATGGCCGAGTCCTCGTACATCAACTCGGCATGGAGCGTTTCCGCCCTGGCCTGCCTCACCCTGGGGCGGTTGGAGAAAAGAGGGAAGCTAAGGCCCACCAGGAATCCGCTGAAGCGTTCCCCCCGGGTCGCCGTGTTGAGCTGATAGCCCGCTTCCAAGCCCGGCAACCATCCGGCACGGCTAAGCTTCCAGGCCTGTGTGGCCACGTTCCGCTCACCTTGCAAAGCCTTCAGTGCGGGATCGAGCGCCAAGGCCTCGTTGCAGAGCGCCTCAAACGCCGGCAGTGCAGGAACGGGTTCGTAGGCGTCACTCTCGAAAGGCAAGGGCAGTCCGCCGTTGAGGTTTTCCAGCTCCTTCAGCTTCTCGTCGATGGCCAGGGCATTGCGCCGGTAATCTGTCTTTACGTTGAGTAGTTCGAGGCCTATTTTATTGGTCTCAATCCGGTTGGCGTCGCCCGTTTCCAGTCTCCGGGCATAGAGCTGCTCCACTTGCCGGGCATTGGCCAGCCGTTCGCCCAGCAGGGTCCGTTCCTGCCGAAGCAGGATCAGGTCCAGGCACACCTCCTGCGCCCGGAGGAGTATTTGCCGGCAAAGCCTGTCCTGTTGGAGGGCGAGGCCTTGCGTTTTCATCCCTGTCAGCTTATTCCGTTGGACATACAGCCAGGGGAAGTCGAAGGATTGCGAGGCGAGCAGTTCGCCGTTTATCCCCAACCCCTCCTTGTTCCCGTACTGCCGGGTGTAGGAAATCTTTGGGTCGGGAAGCGTATTGACGGCGGCATATTCGGCCCGGAGGGCCGATGACCGGTGGGTGTTCATCTTCAGTTCCCTGTTGTTCGAGGCGATGGCTTGCAGGGCTTCGTCGAGTGTAACCGTCTGCTGCGTCCAGGCTGTTTTTACCGCAAGGCAGACCAGCAAGAGGAGGATTGTTCGTTTCATCTCACGCTCTGTTTTGTTAGGTTTATGTTTCATTTTTCTTTCTTTATCAGGAGATACACCATGGGGACAACGAATCCGTTCAAAAACGTGGACGTAAGCAGTCCGCCCAGGATCACAATGGCCATGGGGCTTTGGATTTCGTTCCCCGGTAAATCTCCCCGCAGCGCCAGGGGAATAAGCGCCAGGGCAGCCGTAAGCGCCGTCATCAGAATGGGATTCAGGCGATCCAGCGAACCTTGCAGGATGGCTGTCTTTTGTTCCACCCCTTCGCTTATCAGGCGTTTGTAATGACTCACCAGGAGCATCCCGTTGCGGGTGGCAATGCCGAACAGCGAGATAAAGCCGATGATGGCCGGGATGCTTATTTCCCCCCGTGTGAGCCAAAGGATGCACACGCCCCCGATAAGCGCCAGGGGAAGGTTCAAGAGGATGATGCCGCTCTCCCCGGCGTCCTTGAACTCGTTGAAAAGCAAAAGGAATACAACCATGAGCGAGAGCAGGGAGGTGAGCAGCAGGGTGCGTCCGGCGGCTTGCTCGCTCTCGAATTGTCCGCCCAGCTCGATGCGGTATCCTTCGGGCAGGGAAGGCGTGACCCGGCTTTCTATGCGGGAACGGATGTCGTTCACTACGCTGCGCAGGTCGCGCCCCGAGACGTTGGCGCTGACAACTAATTTACGCTGGGCATTTTCGCGGTTGATGGTGTTCGGCCCGCTGCCCGAACGAATATCCGCCACGTAGGAGAGGGGGATTTTCGTGCCGTGGGCATCCAGCATCAGGTTGCCTATTTCTTCCATTCCCTGACGGTTGCTGTCGGCCACCTTGAGGGTGAGGTCGAAGTATTTCCCCTGGTCGTACACCTGGCTGACAACTTCGCCCCCCAGCATGACGCGGAGGTATTCTTCAAATTCGGGCAGGGTGATACCGTAGCGTGCCAGGAGTTCCCGGCGGGGCGTTAAGGTGAGTTGCGGGCGTTCGATTTGCTGTTCCACCTTCAAGTCGGCCATGCCGTTTAGGCCGGTTATGTTTGCCTCAATCTGTTTCCCGATGGAGTACATGCGGTTCAGATCCGTGCCGAAGATCTTAATGGCGATGTTGGCCTTTGTCCCCGATAGCATGGCGTCGATGCGGTGCGAGATGGGTTGCCCGATTTCCATGCTCACGCCGGGGATGCCGGAGAGCTTCCTGCGGATATCGTTCATAACCTCTTCCCGCGTCCGGTCTTTCAGCACAAAGGGAGCTTCTATCTCCGATTCGTTCACGCCGAGGGCATGTTCGTCCAGCTCGGCCCGTCCGGTTTTCCGGGCCAGGGTTTGTATTTCCGGCACTTCCATCAGCAGCAGTTCGGCCCGCCGGCCGATCCTGTTCGATTCTTCGAGCGAGATACCCGGCAGGGTGCTAACGTTGATGGTGAAGGAACCCTCGTTGAAGGGAGGAAGGAAATTGCGCCCCAGCGAAGCAAAAAGAATAAGGGAAACCACCAGCAGGGCAAATGTACTTCCCAGCACGAGGGCCTTTTTCTCCATCGCCTTGGCCAGCAGGACGGCATAACCCGCCTTGAGTTTGCGTGCCACGAAGGATTCGCCGAGGCGTTCCTTCCCCTCTCTCGCCAGCAGGAAACTGCAAAGTACCGGGGTGATCGTAAGCGCTACCACGGTAGAAGCAAACAAAGCCACAATAAAGGCAATACCCAGAGGAGCCAACATGCGGCCTTCCATCCCGCTCAGGAAGAAAAGAGGGATGAAACTCACGATAATAATCAGCGTGGAGTTCAGGATCGGCAGACGCACCTCGCGCGAGGCTTCGTACACGACGGTCAGCGCCGGCAGGCGTTCCTCCGGCGGCAGGGCGTTGTTTTCGCGCATCCTTCGGAAGACGTTTTCCACGTCCACGATGGCGTCGTCAACCAGGGACCCGATGGAAATCGCCATCCCCCCCAGGCTCATCGTATTCAGCGTAAATCCCAGGTAGTGCAGCGCCAACACGGATACGATGAGCGAGATGGGCAAGGCTACGAGCGAAATCACCGTGGTGCGTACGTTCATAAGGAAGATAAAGAGGATAACCACCACAAAGAGACTGCCCTCCAGCAAACTGTTTTTCACGTTGCGTATGGAGTTGTTGATGAAATCGCTCTGGCGGAACACATCCCTGGAGAGGCGTACGTCGGGCGGAAGGTCTTTCTCCATCTCCTCGATGGCCCGGTCCAATTGCCGGGTGAGGAGGATCGTTCCCGTTTCCGGTTGTTTGGTTACGGTGATGAGCACGGCTGCTTTTCCTTTTTCGGATGCCAGACCGATTTGCGGCGATTTGCTCCCGATGGTTACCGTTGCGATGTCTTCCAGCAGGACGGGTGTTTCCCCGGCCACCTTCACCACTCCCCGGCCGATTTCCTCGGTGCGGGTCGTGGAGAGCGTACCTCTTACGATGTATTCGTTGTCGTACTGGTAGAGGACGCCTCCCCCTACGTTGCGGTTCATGTTGCGGCAGGCTTCAACGGCCTCGTTGAACGTGATTCCGTAGTGTTTCATGCGTTCGGGCGAGAGCAGGATCTGGTATTCCTTCATCTCCCCCCCGATAACGGCTACCTGAGCCACGCCCCCGGTAGAGAGCAACCGGGGACGGATGCTCCAGTCGGCCAGGGTGCGGAGGTCGCGCAGGGAGGTGGTGTCGGAGGTTACGCCGATGATCATCACCTCGCCGAGGATGGACGACTGGGGGGCAATCACCGGGCGTCCGATGTTGGTGGGCAGGGTTTCGTTCACCACCGAGAGTTTTTCCGACACAATCTGGCGGGCGCGGTAGATGTCCATCCCCCATTCAAATTCGATCCAGACCACCGAGAAGCCCGTGGTGGACGAGGAGCGTACGCGGCGTACGTTCATGGCGCCGTTCATGGCGGTTTCCACGGGGAAGGAGATCAATCGTTCCACCTCTTCCGGCGCCATTCCTGCGGCTTCGGTCATCACCACCACCGTGGGGGCGTTCAGGTCGGGGAATACATCCACATCGGTATGGAGGGCGCTGTAAACGCCCCAGATCATGACCAGCAGGCCCGAGGCCAGCACCGTGAGGCGGTTGTGCAGGGCATAACGGATAATTTTATTCAGCATACTCTACCTGTTTTTTAGTGGTGATGTGTCGGCAGGGCGTTTGTTGCCGAGGCCAATTTCAGATGATAAGCCCCCTGGGTGACTACCACCTCTCCGGCTTTCAGTCCGGAGAGGATTTCGACCTCGGCGCCGTTGTCGGCGCCGGGGCGGACGGTTTGTTTCCGGTAGCAATCCTTGTCTTCCCGGAGGAAGACGGAGTAGACGCCCTGTTCTTCAATCAGCGAAGAGAGGGGGATGGCAAGCGTATTCTCTCTGGGGAGGCTGAGCAGATAGACCTCCACGTATCCGCCGGGCAGGATGGCGCCGGGGTTGTCGAACTCGAAGGTCACGGGGATATAAAAGGCGTCGTTATCCGTCGATCGGGCGAAGGACACCAGGCGTCCGTTCAGGTCGTCGAGGCGTTGGAGTTCGTCGCTATAGGGTGTTTTGAAGTAGGCGGTGCGGATTGCGGGCAGGCTGTTGTAATATTTTTCGGGGACGTCCGCACGCAGCTGGAGGCGGTTGTTCCGGGAAACGGTAGCCAGGGGATGACCTGTTTCCACGTAGTCTCCTTCTTTGACGCGGAGGTTTTTCAGGTACCCGTTCATGGGGGCGCAGATGCTTACGCCGTTGCTCCCGTTTTGTACGCCGCCGATGGCCTCAAAAGCTGTTTGGGCGGTTTCGTAGTCGGCGGTGGCCTGGTTGAATTCTTTTTCGGAGATAATCCGGTCTTTTATTAATTCTTTGGCCCGGAGGTATTCGCTTTGGGCTTTTTCGTAGGCGGCGCGTGTACGGACGGCAATATCTCCTTCGGGCAGTTTGCCGGTCAGGAGTGAGAGGAGGGTTTGTCCTTTCTTTACGGGCGCTCCTTCGACGAAGGCGATTTTCCCCAACGCTACGACGCCGGGGAGGGTGGCTACCAGGGTTTGTTCGTCTCCCTGTGCGGCCAGGATGCGTCCGCTGACCTTGATGGCCTGGGTGAATGTCCCCGGACGGACGGTTTGTGTTTCCAGCCCTGCGGCGAGGGCTTTTTCTTCGTCGAAGCTCACCGTGGCAACCTGTGCATCGGGAGTTTCTTCGTGATCGTGATCGTGGTCATGATCCCGGTCGTTGTCTTGTTCCTTTCCGCCGCAGGCTACAAGCAGACATGCGGAGAGGACAAAAAATATTTTTGTCATACGTGAAATTTTTAGTTGATAATAATAAATAGGAAGAGATGGATGGCGAACGAAGGCCTGGGCAACGAAATCGGCCTTCAGGTCCGTGTCAGCAGACGGGAGGTGCGCGGAATCCGGCGGCTACCGACACCCAGAGACTGTAAAGGGATTCGGCATACAAGGTTTTTTCGGCGTCGAAAACCTTGCCGGGCGGGAAGGGTAGGGGGGGGGTGATGTAATCGAAAAGCGTGTATAGGGGGATAAGTATGGGCGGGAAGAGGTTGGGATCGGAGGCGTGTTTATGCAGCAGGGTGGAGTTGAAGGCGAGGGTATGCCCGTTACATTCGCAGCTTTGGTAGGTGTCGTTTTCGTGGTCGTGGTCATGGTCGGGATCGTGGTCCCACATAAAAATACACACCTCCCCGTCTTCGTGGTGGTGGTGGGGGACGATCACCGTCAGCATCAGGAAAAACCCCGTGGCCAACATCAAACGACTGATCCAATCTTTGTATTTTGTTTTCATCTCCGGCAAACATACGATTTTCCCTTTGACCGAACACCATGATTCACAATTATTAAGTACCCGGAGGGCGGATACGGATCCGTATGGGGGGGAGTGGAACCGTTCCTTAATATTAGTCAATTTTTACATTTCGAGGCTGAAAATGTAACCGCTTAGCTGTCAGCGATAAATTTACCTCACTCGAAAGAAAATTTCTCCGTACGGAAAAATTTATCTCTCCGTACGGAAAAATAAATTTC
>JAITKB010000013.1 GCA_031278605.1 Tannerellaceae bacterium | reverse complement strand
TGCAGGTGTAGTCGATTCCGTTGCCGGCAAGGTCTGTGGCGGGGAAGGCGACGTCATTCAGCAGGTCGTCTGTTTTCAGTACCGACTGCATCGGCAGATGCCGGTAGGCGGGGCTGGTGGTCGGCACTTTCCAGATATCCTCGTCCCACGTCAGGGGCAGCGGGGATTCCTGCTCCAGGATTACATCGCTCTGGACAGAGCCGGAGACCGGAGTTAAGGCAGTGATGGGCGATTGTGAACCCGGCAATATCACGTTGTAGCCTCTGGAAAGAACCTTGCTTGTATTACTGAATGTTGCTTTTGACGTGTTGCTGTCCATTATAACGCAGTTGGTCAGTTGGGCAGTGATGTTTGTGTTCGTTATCGTAATAAGGCTCTGGTCAGAAAATTTTTTTGCAGGTGTGTACGACTTTTTATAGAATGTGCATGAGATAAACGACGTATTGTCTTGCACGCTCAGAGATACGCTCCTTCTGTTTGCGTCTTTCGCCATAAAGGCGCAGTTCTCAAATATCGAGGCGCCATTCTCTACAAATACGCCCATATACATCTCGGATAAAGCATTATCTGCCTCTTTTGTAGTGAAGAATATGCAGTTTTTTATGTGAGCAGATTTTGTTGTGAAGAAAGAGATCGAGCTATCTTTGAAACGCATGTTTTCCATCCGTAGTGAAGCGGTTACGAACATGGGGTATCCTCCGGAAATTGTTACGCCGTTACCGATCATTGTGAGACTAAACGTATTGGCGTTTAATGGACCAAACTCGTTTGTTCCAAATTCAATGGTCTGGTCTTTCAGCTCGTCGGCAAACTCTATGACGTCGTCGTCCTCCAAATTTTGGAAGATGCTGAGGAGTGATCCCTCGGAGTTGTCTGCTTTCGCATTTGTTACCGTCCGGATGGCCGCCTGCATATTCCCTGTGGTGCAAAGCACGCAGAGCATGAGGAGGATTATCCGGATCGTATATGTTATCTTTTGCATTGTTGATGTTGTTATACATTGTGGAGTGATGCCGGCATTGTCGCCGGCATCCTCAGAAGTGAATACTTATTTTCTGTTTATTTCTCGTTTTAGTTCGAGCATCCGCAGATACACCCATAGGTCGTATAGTTGCCGCTCATGTCGTGCACGGGGGGCCATGCAAGGACGTCGGTGTTAAATGCGAACCCATCCACGGAGTAGTGTCCCAATTGGCGGGTGGTGATGCTGTAATTAGAATACGTGAAAGGCCCGTTCAATCCTTCTTTGTTAAAGAACGACCAGTAGCCATCGTACCAGCCGGCCTGCCATCTGTAAGTTCGGCTGCTCGGGTTGAGCAGCGCCCAGTAGTCGTAATCGTAGGCAGGATAGCCATAGTCGGCGTCGAAGGGGTGGCGGATGATGCCTGTTCCCGTTCCGAGGGGCCCCGTTGAACGCAGGATGGCATCATATGCCTGCACCTCTACATTGTAAGGGATAGCGCCCTGCCCCCTGTCGCAGTTGGGCGAACCGGTGTAGTGGAACTTGATGTTCGCGGTATCCGCCGCCGCGCCGGCCGTATCGAAGTCGATCTCTACGCGTTGGCTTCCGCCATGATTAAACCCGAATCCTCCGACGGCAAAGTTACCTTCCGACGTATTCTGGAGCAGCGCGCTGAAGGCACAGTCCGAATTGGCTACGGCGCGGATCATGTCGATGGTGTACTTCTTTATGAAGGTGGTTTCCGGTCCGAAAACGGGGTCATTGTAGATGGAAATGGTATTCCAGCGGTACCCCCAGGCGAGGATACTGTCGCCAAATATTTGCCGTTTGCCGTCTGTCCATTTGACCAGCAGTACGGCGGAGTCGACGTATTCCGAGGGAATCGTCGGGTCAAGCCCTCCGACCCAGCACATAAAGCTGTCTATGACGATGCTGTCGGTCGGCGTGCTTGTGAGTCCTGATTCTATCTTGACGTCCTTTGCGCCATGTAATTGGGTTAATAACTCGTGCGGGTGTCCCTGCACATGGATAACTCTCTTGTGACTTTGCGGTGGCTTTGAGGCTTCTTTTTGGCCTGTCTGCGTGCAAGTCACGGCGCCCAAAGCGAGCACCGGGAATATAAAAAATCGGATTATTTTCATCGCTTGGATGAGATGTATTGGATGAGATGTAAATGATGTTTGTTGCCTTGTTTTATTTTGCTGCGATTACGCAGCCGAGCGGCTGCCCTTTCGCAGCCGAGCGACTGCACTTTCGCAGCCGAGCGACTGCGATTTCGCAGCCGGGCGGCTGCGATTTCGCAGCAACCCGGCCGGAGCAAAAAACGCCTTCCTACGGGGTATTGCTGTCGGCAATCGTCACCGTTTCGGCATAGGTAATCGTGCGCGGGTCTCGAAGCAAGGTCGTGCCGTTGCTGAACCGCGTGACAACGTACAGTTGATACGGGCCTTTCTCAATGTTGGTCGGCAGAAGGAAGACAAGCTTCCCGGCGGAATTCTGGATCGGACGCGAGGTGAGGCGGATCGGGGGGACGGGACTCTCCACGGGGCCAATGTATTGGAAGAAAAGACCCACAGAGGAGACGTCGTCCGGCTCGATCCGAATCTTGATGCCCTCCACGCTAAAGGCCTGGCCGCGAACAATCGTGTTGTTGGACAAACCGGTGGAAAGATCGGTGATGAGGCCAATGTAAGCGCCGCTGTCGCGTATGCCGAGCACCTCGACCTCAACCTCTTCGCCGAGGGATTTGCGCAACTCGGCCGAAGGGCTGATGTCGAGCGTAATACGGTGTTTCTCCGGATCAAAACGGTGCGTGGCGCCAGGCCAGTTACCCGTTACGCGGGGCGTGAAATGGGCTACGCCATCCAGCACGCTCGTGCCGGAAAGAAGGGCCTCGCGCTTGATGCGGTCGCCCTTGGTGAAAATGTCCAGAAGAGTCTCAAACTTAACCTCAGACCCTTCCTCGATGATACGATTAGCAATGTCTTCTACACGCAGGGTGTGACCGGCGGTGGAGACCTCGGCGAAGTAGTCGTTGTCAACATCCTTCGTCATAGCATTGAAACGAAGCCAAAGCTTCCACAGAAATTTTTTTGCCATTTGATTGTATTTATTTAAAGCGGTTCGCGATTCGCGGTTCGCGGTTCGAGGGGCTTCGCCCGAAGGCCCGGCGCCACTTCCCCCACGTCCCGCGTCTCACTAACCTGTTGTTTTACTATATTTTTTACTTTTAATATTATTCAACTTCAAGAAGATCCTGTTCAATATGTCAAAGAACGCTTGATGGTTAATAAACGAACGTTCACGATACGTTATCAACTCATCATTAGAAAGAAACGTTGTGCTTTGTTGTCGATAGCCTTCAAGGATGTGTGTGGCGCTAACCACGAACCACGAACCACGAACCGCTAAAAAGAAAAAAGCTTTATTTTTCCCGAAAGCTTTAGACGTTTGTCGAATTCCGGCAGGTCTTCTGACTTACTCCTTCTCTGAAACATCCTTCCCGTTCCTTGCGGAACAGTGGCTTGAGTATCGTTCAAAGATTGTGGCGGAGCTTACAGCAGCGGGTCTGTCCGGGATTTTCACCCGGTTCCCTTTTCAGTGTCTCCCCCGAACGGGGAAGTACACCACCAGAATGTCGGAGGCAAAGATAGAATAATAGTTTTATATCACTACAGTTTTCAGATAAAAATACTTAAAAACAACACCCCCAGGAGACCCACCACGGAAACAATCGTCTCCATGACCGACCAGGAACGGAACGTGTCCTTGAGACTCAGGCCGAAATACTCCTTGAACAACCAAAAGCCGGAGTCGTTTACGTGCGAGAAAAACAAGCTGCCGGCGCCGAGGGAAAGCACCATCAGGCTGGGGTGTACGCCGGATTGAACCACCAAAGGCATGACTACGCCCGCCGCCGTAAGAGCCGCTACCGTGGCCGAGCCAATGCACATACGGATCAAGGCGGCAATAAGCCACCCCAAAGCCAAAGGAGGTATGGGCAGTTGCTGCAAGGCCGTAGCCAGGTCGGCGCTGATGCCGCTATGGTCCATCACCTGCTTGAAGATGCCGGAGCCGGCAATGATCATCAGGATCAGGGCAATGTCCTTCACAGCCTCGACGTACACCCTCATCACCTCCTTCATGCTGCGGCCCTGACGAAGGCCCAGCGTATAAGTGGCAACAACCAGGGCGAGAAGCATCACCACGGAAGGAGCGCTGAAAAAAGCCATTACCGCCGACACCCCCTCGCCCATGCCGGGGAAGCAAAAAGGAAGCAGGGTGACAAGTATCAGCAAAAAGACAGGCAAAGTGGCGCTGACAAGGCTATTGGCCTCGCCCGGCGTGCGGAAGGTTGACCCGAGCGGGTCGGTCGGGTCGGTTGCCTTAGCCTGAAAGAGGGTGACGGGGTGCGCCTTGATCCCCTTCAACGTCCCGGCATACACCGGTCCGGCAAGGAGGATGGCCGGTATCGCCAAGGCAATACCCAACAAAAGGGTGATGCCCAGATTGGCCCCAAAAAGCGAGACCAAAGCAACAGGCGAAGGGTGCGGAGGCAGGAAACCATGCGTGACCGACAAGGCCGCCAGCATGGGCAAGCCAATATAAACAGCCGGCAAGCGGTAACGGTAGACAACGGAAAAGATCAGAGGCACCAGCAACACAAAGCCGATCCCGTAAAACAAAGGGATCCCCACGATAAAGCCCGTGATCATCAACCCCCATTGAATGTGCTTCGTGCCGAACCACCGGGCCATGGCCGAGGCAATCTGCCCCGCCGCCCCGCTCTCGGCCACCAGCTTCCCCAACATGGCCCCCAGGACAATGATGAGCGTGAGGCTGCCCATAATAGCGCCTATCCCCTGGTCGACCACCTTGGGCAACTCCTCCGGGGGGATGCCCAAGGCAATCCCCGCACCAAGGGAAACAATCAGAAAAGCTAAAAAAGCATCTACCTTGAACCAGGAGATAAGCACGATCAGAAAAAGTAAACTAAGGATAACGAGGGCAAGCGACATAGTGTTCAATGTTTTGTGGTGGTTGTAAATCTTACTGAAATATTACTGTGGGGGGGGGAAAGTTGCGGAGGTAAGACTCGAACTTACGACCTTTGGGTTATGAGCCCAACGAGCTACCACTGCTCCACTCCGCGATATGTTATATGTTGCAAACCGCCTTTTTGGATTCGCAGTGCAAAAGTAATACAACATTTCAGTTCTCCAAATATAATTCAGGAAAAAAGCGGGAATAATACAAAAAAAAGGGAGAGACGCAGCCCGGCCGCCCCTCTCCCTCTTGCTTTTCCGCCCCCACAGGGGGGGGTGTGTGCGTTTAATACTCGATGTTCATCTTTGCTTCGATCGCATTGAATTCATCGTTCATGTTCAGGTTGTAATAGATGCCGCGCAGGGCCGTCATATACTCCCTTTCGTCGGGTTTCTGCTGAAGAGCCTTCTCAAAGTAGGGGAGGGCCTTTCGGAACAGATCCTTTGCCTTTGCAGCCTCTTCCTGGTAGAGCTTGGTGTCGCTGATCATATTGGCTTCGCCTAACCTATTTACCCCCTGGTTGTAGTAGATCCGTCCGAGGTTGGACAAGGCTTCCACGTAATCGGGTTGCGTTTCCAGGGCTTTCAGGAAGTAGGTTTCGGCATTGACGTAGTCCTTCAGGCCCGACTCATAGACCCTTCCCATCACATCGTAAAGCTGTGCATTGCCCGGCTCCTGCGCAATGGCCGTCTTGAGGTATTCAATCGCCTTTTCGTTCCTGTTGGAGTAGATGTAGGTATTGATCAGGTTGAGCAGGTAATACTTCTCTTCCGGGAATTTCACCAAGCCTTCCTCCAGGATCTTTTCCACATTTACGCTATCGTTTATCTGCTGGTATTCGTAAATGAGGTATTGGTATACGTCGTTCGCCCGGTAATCCGTATCCTTGGCACGCGTCAGGGCGGCAATGGCCAAGTCGGAATTGTTCAACTGCGTAGCAGCCACGGCAGAGTAGAATTGCACGGTCATGAAGTTGGAATCCCTTTCGGCTACCCGTTCCCCCTTGAACATGGGCATGTCCGCAATCTTCATGTACTGCTGGAAGGCGTCGTAGGCCTTCTGGTAATCCTTTTCGTCGAAGTAATAGGCTCCGGCGTTGATGTAATACACATGGTCGGCACTGAGTATCCCTTTTATATCCTTGGTGTGCTTGGGTTTTACTTTCCCCTTGGCATCCGGGATCTGGTCCAGCTCGTATGCTTTCTCAAAGTAGGGGAGGATATTCATCAGGGCGGTATACATCACCGGCTCGTTGGGCGACTGCCCCAGCAACTGTTTCATCCTCTCGGCGCTGAACTGCTGGTCTTCCACGAAGCCTGCCACGTACCAGGTCTTCGGGTCGTTTTGCGTCTCCGCATGTGCCAATGCGCCTTTAATCAACCCCCTGGCTTCGTTAAAATTCGCATTGGTTCCTTTTGCTATGCTGTAGGCCTCGCTTACTGCTTTCTTTTGTGCAAAAGATACGGATAAGGCCATAACGCATAGCGCAATTGTTAAGAATACACGTTTCATTGTAATTGTCATTTGAGATTAATATTGTTTTTTAAACTTGTTCTTCAGTTGGCGGTTGGTTCATTCTCCGTCATTCCCGTTTCCGCTTTTTCCCCCACGCTTTGTTCGTCGGCTTCCGACAACACCTTGCAAACCGAGGCAATCTCGTCGTGCCGTTTCTCCAGGTTGATCAGGCGTACGCCCTGCGTGGCCCGGCCAATCAGACTGATGTTCAATACGGTCATCCGAATGGTGATGCCGGATTTGTTGATGATCATGATATCGTTCTGCTCGGTCACGTTTTTTATGGAAACAAGTTTGCCGGTCTTCTCCGTAATGTGGATGGTTTTCACGCCTTTTCCCCCGCGGTTCGTGATGCGGTAGTCGTCCACCACGGAACGTTTCCCGTATCCCTGCTCGGAGACCACAAGCACCGTTTCGGCATTTTTATCCTTTATACAGATCATGCCGATTACCTCGTCGCTATCGTCCCGGTCCAGCGTCATACCGATCACGCCGGAAGCCATACGCCCCATTACGCGGACGGTCTTCTCGGAAAAACGGATGGCCCGCCCGTTCCGGTTGGCAATAATCACTTCGTTGTCCCCATTGGTCAGCCGTACATCAATCAGGCCGTCGTCTTCGCGCAGGGTGATGGCATTTACGCCGTTCTGCCGAGGACGTGAATAGGCCTCAAGCAATGTCTTTTTGATAAACCCCTTGCGCGTACAGAACAGGAGATAGTGCGAGTTGAGAAATTCCAAGTCAGACCTCAGGCGTTTGATGCGGATAAAGGCGTTGACCTTATCGTCCGCCTCGATATTGAGGAGGTTCTGAATCGCCCGGCCTTTCGTATTCCTTGCTCCCTCCGGTATTTCGTACACCTTCAGCCAGTAGCATTTGCCCTTCGCCGTAAATATCAACAGGGTGGCGTGCATGGAGGCCGGATAGATATATTCCACAAAGTCTTCTTCCCGCGTCTCGGAGCCTTTCACCCCTACGCCTCCCCGTCCCTGGGCCCGGAACTCGGAGAGCGGCGTCCGCTTGATGTATCCCATATGGGAGATGGTGATAATCATCTCGTCGTCGGCATAAAAGTCTTCGGGGTTCAACTCTTCCGAGGCATAGATAATATCGGTTTTTCGTGCATCGCCGTATTTGTCTTTTATCTCCCGGAGCTCTTCCCGGATGAGTTGCATGCACAGGTCTTCGTTTTCCAGAATATCCTTCAGGTGTGCGATCAGGCGTGCAATCTCGTCGTATTCGGCACGCAGTTTGTCTTGTTCCAGACCGGTTAATTGCCGAAGCCTCATTTCCACGATGGCCCGCGATTGGATTTCCGTGAGGGCAAAGCGCTCGGTGAGGTTGTCGATGGCCTGCTGCGGACTTTTCGAAGCCCGTATAAGGGCGATTACTTCCTCTATATGATCGGATGCAATGAGGAGGCCTTGCAGGATATGCGCTCTTTCCTCCGCCTTTTTCAGCTCAAAGCGCGTGCGTCGCAACACCACCTCATGGCGGTGATCCACGAACGCCTTTATCAGGTCTTTGAGGTTTAACTGTTGCGGTCGTCCGTTCACGAGTGCGATGTTATTCACGCTGAAAGACGACTGCAGGGCGGTCATCTTATAGAGTTTGTTCAGCACCACGCTGGCGTTAGCATCCCGTTTCACATCCACTACGATGCGCATCCCGTTCCGGTCGGATTCGTCGTTCACGTACGAGACGCCTTCGAGGCGTTTATCGTTTACGAGTTCGGCTATAAATTTTATCAGTTCGGCCTTATTCACCAGGTAGGGGATTTCGGAGATAACGATCCGTTCGTGATTGTTCCCCGGCTCGATTTCCGCTTTTCCCCTCAGGACTACGCGCCCTCGTCCCGTCTCAAAAGCCTCCTTCACACCGGCATACCCATAGATTGTGGCTCCTGTGGGGAAGTCGGGCGCTTTCACGTGGAGCATCAGTTCGGACACGTCGATATCCCCCCGGCGGTCGATGTATGCAATGCATCCGTCCAACACCTCACGCATATTATGCGGCGGCATATTGGTAGCCATCCCCACGGCGATGCCTGATGCCCCGTTGATGAGCAGGTTG
>JAITKB010000036.1 GCA_031278605.1 Tannerellaceae bacterium | reverse complement strand
CTAATGGTTTACAGAGAGAGTTAGAACGTTCGTTTGAAATAGTTTACAATACATTGGAATACTCGGAAGAAAACAAGCACTTTTCTCCGAAAATTGTGACTGAAACCTTGGAGGGAAATCCCTTTAATATTCCCTTATCCCCTCCTCTCTGTGATACGGAAATTACCTTGAAAGGGGATCTCTTCGCTCGTCATTTCAAGGTAGAAAATTCCATCAGCACAAGTACATACCAAGCAGTATCTATTGTTGCGCATCTTGACACAATCACCACCTCCTTTGCCGGGCCGAATGTGCGTGGCGGAAGTAGTAGCGGATTTTCTGCTCCTGTTGATATTCATTTTGAGGCCATTGCCAATGAGCCTGTAGCCGCCTTTTTTAAATGGACAATCGTGCATCGCAAAGAAGGGAAATCCGATACGATTCTTAGTTTTACCTCCCGCAGTATGGATTATACATTTAAGAACGAAGGAGTTTTCTTAGCCATATTAGAAGTAGGAGACCGCATCGGCAAGTGCAAGCAAACAGACTCTGTATCCATAGAAATTGGAGAAACATATCTAAGTGCACCTAATGTATTTTCACCCGGCACGTCTCCCGGCGTCAACGATGAATTTAAGGTTGCTTACAAATCAATTGTCAACTTCAAAGGCTGGATATTCAATCGTTGGGGAGCGGTAATGTTCTACTGGACGGATCCTGCAAAAGGTTGGGACGGGAAAAAAGGAGGCAAGTATGTATCTCCAGGCGTCTATTTCTATGTTATTGAGGCGAAGGGAGCCAATGGGAAGAATATTATTAAAAAAGGACATATCAATATAATCAGACCAAAAAATGTACAAGATAAGATTATTGAATAAACAAATACTCAGAATTGTTTTTGTTGGATTGGCAGGTGTTATTGCCGGTGTATTCATCAGTTCCAATGATTCGAGGAAAGTAAAGGACGAACGCCCCTTGGTTTCTTACATGGTTTTGTCGCCCGAAATACCATCTTCCCTCTCCTTCGCCGGAGAGCAGATAGACCTTACACGACAACACGTAAGAGAAGCATTCGACAGAGAATTGTGTGCTTTCACCTATTTGCATGCCACTACATTACTATTATTTAAGCGGGCCAATCGCTATTTCCCTGTCATTGAGCCGATATTAAAAAAATATGGAATCCCCGACGATTTCAAATACCTTGCCGTCATAGAGAGCTATCTGGACGTCCGTGTATCTTCTCCGGTGCATGCGGTAGGGATGTGGCAGTTTATGGAAGCTACCGGAAAAGAATTTGGATTGGTCATTACACCTACGGTAGACGAACGTTGCCATGTAGAAAAAGCAACCATAGCAGCCTGCAATTACCTAAGGAAAGCA
The DNA here is from genome assembly GCA_031278605.1 of Tannerellaceae bacterium. Taxonomy (GTDB): domain Bacteria; phylum Bacteroidota; class Bacteroidia; order Bacteroidales; family Tannerellaceae; genus DFXE01. Next base: position 13,160 of record JAITKB010000036.1, on the reverse strand, counting down.
TACGGTAGATATGGGAATTGGGTAAGCGTGGCTGCTTCCTATAATGCCGGAATGGGACGCATAACTTCCGAACTGTCCAACCAAGCGGTGAATAATGCCATTGATTTATGGCTTGTAGACGAGACTACCCGCTATCCTTATCGGATTATGGCCATCAAGCAAATCTTTGAGAATCCATACCGATACGGTTTTGTGCTAAAAGCCGGAATTTTATATAAACCTATTAAGACCAAAGGTATGTCTGTCTCTACAGATATAAATCTTATTGCTTTTGCCAGACAAAATGGTATTACCTATGCCGAACTGAGACGCCTTAATCCGTGGCTGAGGAGTACTAAACTAATCACCAACGGCAAAACACATATCCTTCTGTTACCCGAAAATATGGAAGAACTTTATTACAGACGCCCCAACACATTTGTGCATGATTCGCGCTGGGTGGTAAACTGACGGATCGTCACGAACCAATGGATTGAACATAGACTTGTGCATTCTCAAAGCGAACCACTTTTACAGGGCTTCCTTTTTCGATGTATCCGGACTCGGAAATGCCGTCGTAGTATTCGCCTTCTATCATTACTTTGCCCGAAGGACGCAAAATCGTTGCAGCTATACCATGCTTGCCTGCTAATTCGGTTAATCCAGAGGTGAATACCGATGTCTCGAGATCTGTATTCAACGCTATATTCCGAAAAATGCCTTTACTCCCCACTTTTTCCGACAACCATAACATTAGGATAAAACCGGCAGTCAAGCCTAAAAGAACGGTTAAAGTAGCTCTGCCAAATTCGGATGCTGTTACATCCTCAAAATTAAAGTTGAAATTATTCAGCAAACTCAGTATCAATCCACTCATGATACAAATGATGCCGCTGATACCTGCAACTCCAAAACCCGGTAGAACAAATACCTCTATCGCTGTTAATAATAAACCGACAACAAACACTAGAATCTCCCAATTCTGTGCAAGTCCGTCGATGTACAGGGGAGCAAAATAAAAAATGGCTGCAAAGATAGCTGCGGCAGAAGGGAATCCCATACCCGGCGTTTGTAGTTCAAAATAAATACCGCCTATGATAATCAATATTAAAACAGACTGTATGGCTGGACTCATCAGGAATCCTTTCATATTATCGAGCCAGGACGGCGAATAGCTTTTCAACTCATAGTCCGAATAGCCCATGTATTGGGTGATAACTTCATCAACCGACTCGGCAATCCCGTCGCAATATCCCCATTGAATAGCTTCCTCTGCTGTGAATGTCAGCACCTTTGTCGAATCAATCAGATTGGGTATAACAATGCGTTCGTCTACCATAGCTTCGGCCACAGACGGGTCTCGTATCCATTTAATTACCGTATCTCTTCCATGTATAAGCGTATCTTTTCCATGTGCTTCCGCGGTAGAGCGCATCATCGACCTTAGATATGACTGATATTTGTCGGGCATGGCTTCCCCCATTTGATTCACAACCGTTGCTGCTCCGATATTAGCACCTTTTCTCATATAAATTTTTTTAGCCGCAATAGAAATAAGCGCCCCCGCCGAGGCTGCATTGTTGTCGATAAAGACATAAACAGGTATCCGGCTGTATAAGATAGCTGTACGCATAGAATCCGCCATATCTACTTGTCCGCCGTAAGTATTCAAGTGTATTAATACGCCGGAAGCGTTTAGGGAATTGGCTTCCGCCAGTCCTCTGTTCAGGTATAGCTGCGTGGTATTATCAATATCTTTTTTAATACCTATTTTATATATAAGATGCTCCTTCTCAGCATTAGAATAACACGGGATTAACAGCAGCCATAATCCCACGAGCCAATCGAATCCATTCTTTCCGTTTGTCATTACTTTCTGTTTTATTGTAAATCTATATTAATAGTCTTCTTATCGCAATAGCATGTTTCAATTTGCCGAAAAGCCTGTCAATATTGTATTTTTTCGTTAAGAAACGGAATAAACACTTAAAGTTTCTTATTTTATGTATGAATGTAGATATAAACTTTTGTCAGTTTACATATTTGTTAGTACATTTCGCATATCAAATTTTAAAAGAAAAAAACTCTAATATTCACAAAGGACAATTATCAACATGAATGCACTGCAATTTCAGAAGAATTTATTAAGCATCCAAGAAAACATGATGAATTTTGCATTATCGCTCACTTCAAATCAATACGATGCCGAAGACTTACTGCAAGAAACGACATTGAAGGTATTGGATAATAAAGACAAGTTTGTAGACAACATTAATTTTAAAGGTTGGGTATTAACCGTGATGCGGAATATTTTTATAAACAATTATCACAAAATCGTCCGAACACAGATTATGATAGATCAAAGGCTGGATATCTATCACTTGAATGTGATAGACGAATCGGATGCGGATAAGATGGATTATATCTTTCAATTACAGGCCTTGACGGATGCTATTGACAAACTGAGCGATGAATTGAAATATCCCCTCTCTATGTATCTAAGCGGTTATAAGTACACAGAGATAGCCCAAAAATTAAATGTACCCTTGGGGACAGTGAAGAGTCGCATCTTCTTTGCCCGTCGTGAACTCCAAAAAGCATTTAAGGATGCTTGAATTCCTTTATTGTTTGATTAATACGGTTAGGCGCAGGAACAGGTCGAAAAAAACTATTTTAGCGTTTACATTCTGAGCTATGTGTTGTTCGGCTTTGGCTAACTCTTCCATTAGTTCGAATACATTTCGTTCGTGGATGAAAGATGCAAATTTAAGTGCAAAATTAGCTTCATCTTTACTCATATAGCTCAGTTCAGGCGATTGAAAACGATGCATGAAATTTTCGCGAACCATACGCTGACAATAAGCAAGAAAATTCTTCTGGCGTTCGCGTCCGACGCTAGCAATCCGGTCAGACATCGTTTTCATTCCTTTCACATTCCGCGCCCACGAATTTCGCATCATTTCTTTAAACTGTTCCAGAAAGATGAGATTCTCCTCGTTTATACTGATCACTTCCATTGCCTTGATGTAACTTCCTTCCGACAGATGAGCTACCTGGCGGGCCGCCTCCAATTCCAGTTTTTCGTTTTTTACAAGGGCGTTTATCATATCGTCTGACTCTATGGCGCGGATGTTCATGCGTTGGGTACGCGATTGAATGGTGCCTAATATTGTATCCGGTTCTTCGGAAACCATCAAGACTAATGTGTTTTCCGGTGGTTCTTCAATGATTTTGAGTAGTTTGTTGGCACAGGTTGCATGTAATCTCTCCGGCAACCAAACCAATAAGATGCGATAGTCGGCCTCATAGATGCGGAGGCTGAGTTTTTGCATAATTTCATTGCTCTCTTTTGAATAAATCTGTGCTTGCGAATTACCCGGATCGATGTATTCCAGCCAATGGTCAAGATTGAAGTAAATTTGCTTCTTCAGAAGGGTACGCCATTCGGGAAGATAATCGTCGCAGACTTCTTTTTTCTTCTCTTTTTTGGTTATCGGAAAGATAAAGTGCAGATCCGGATGCGCCAGCTCATTATATTTCAAACATGACGGGCAATGTCCGCAAGAATCTTTATCCGAACGGTACCTGCAATTCAGATACCTTGCATATGCCAACGCCAGCGGGAACGCACCGGCGCCTCCTTGTTCGTAAAACAATCGGGCATGAGGCACTACGCCTTTACGTGCAGAATCAGTCAATTGTAGCTTAATTCCTTCCTGACCTATGATATCTCTAAAATACATTCGCTATTCATTATCATGGAACAAAAGTAGGTTTATTTTGCCGACAATCGACAGTCTAATTTCCTTCCATGAAATCCGTAGTCAAATAATCTGTTCGTTTTAGTGAAATGACAAAGGTGACTTGGCAAATTTACAGTGTGATTTTTGCATGAATAGCCTGAGCTGCCCGGCGACCGGAATCAATGGCGCGAACTACCAATCCGGCGCCCAGGTGTGCGTCGCCGGCTACGAAAACCTTATCGACCGATGTCTGCGAGGTGGTTGTAACGGCTATATTGCCGCGGGTATCATACAAGAGGCCCAACTCGTCTGCCAGACCCTCGTGTACGGGATGAACAAATCCCATGGAAAGAAACACCAGGTCGGCCGGGATGATTTCGGCAACCCCGGTTTGTGTATCAACAACCTCTACGCCGGAGAGATGTCCGTTGTTGCCCACGAAACGCTGCGTGGCAAGCGACCAGCGGCGTGTGCAACCTTCCTGATGCGAAGTCGACGTTTTCAGCACGTTGGGATAAAGCGGCCAGGGTGTAAGGGGGTTTTCTTTCCGGGGAGGCATCGGGAGGATTTCTATCTGTGTAACCGAAGCAGCTTTCCGTCGGACAGACGTACCTACGCAGTCGGAACCGGTATCGCCTCCGCCGATTACCAGCACATGTTTGTTTTCTATGCCGATGCGTTCCTTCGGGGGGACTTCCGTTCCCCTTACCCATCTGTTTTGTTGCCGTAGAAGCTGGAGGGCAAAGTGTATGCCTTTCAGTTCCCGTCCTTCCACCGGCAGGTCACGCGGTTTTCCGGCGCCGATACAGAGGCAAAGGGCGTCGAAGTTTTTCAGCAATTCGGGAGTTGATATATCTTTTCCCGCTTCCACATTATTTATAAAGACGATGCCTTCGGCTTCGAGCAGTTTGATGCGGCGGTCGATAATTTTTTTGTTCAGTTTAAAGTCGGGGATACCCAGTCTCAAAAGTCCCCCCGACAGTTCGTCTTTTTCAAAGACCGTTACGTTGTGTCCTTTGCGATTGAGCATATCCGCCGCTGCCAATCCGGCGGGGCCTGAGCCAACCACGGCTACTTTCTTCCCGGTACGCTTCTGCGGTGGATTAGGCTTGATGTATCCTTCCTGAAAGGCTCGTTCTACGATGGCGGCCTCGTTTTCGCGGATTGTTACCGGCATATCCTGAAGGGCAAGCACACAGCTTTTTTCGCACAAGGCGGGGCATACCCTTCCGGTAAATTCGGGGAAATTATTGGTAGCCGATACGATCTCGTAAGCTTCCTGCCATTTTCCTTTATAGAGAGCGTCTTGCCATTCCGGCATACGGTTGGATACCGGGCAGGCCCAATGACAGAACGGAACGCCGCAGTCCATGCAGCGGGAGGCTTGCAGCATACGGTCTTCCGTATTGAGGGTTTGTTCTACTTCGCCGAAATCTTCTATACGTTCCAGAACAGGGCGGTAGCCTGCTTCTTTTCTGTTGATGGTTAAAAATGCTTTTGGATTACCCATTGTTTTTGAGATGTGTTTTTAGATTTAATAATCGTGCTCTATTTGTGCAATCTTTCGGTTGATGTCTTCCATCTTTTGTTCCTGCAATATTTTTTTGTATTCGAAGGGTGTTACTTTGATGAATTGTCCTACGTAATCCTCCCAGTGTTCCAGGATGCGTCTGGCCAGCGGACTTTGGGTATATTGTACGTGGGTGGCGATGAGTTGTTGAAGTTCCGCCCGGTCGGCATGTTCTTCCACGAGCGAGAGTTCTACCATTTCCATGTTGCAGAAATAGTCGAAGGTTTCGTCTCTGTTCCATACGTATGCTATTCCTCCGCTCATGCCGGCGGCAAAGTTTTTCCCCGTGGATCCCAGCACTACGGTACGTCCTCCGGTCATGTATTCGCAGCAATGGTCTCCTACGCCTTCCACCACGGCTGTTGCTCCGCTGTTGCGTACGCAGAAGCGTTCGCCGGCGCGTCCGTTGATGTATACTTCTCCGGAGGTGGCGCCGTAGAGGAGTGTATTGCCTACGATGATGTTGTTTTCCGGCACGAAGGTGCTTTGTGTGGGTGGGACCACGATGATACGTCCTCCGGATAGACCTTTCCCCAGGTAATCGTTGGCCTCTCCTTCCAGATGCAGGGTGATGCCGGCGGCGAGGAAGGCGCCGAAGCTTTGTCCTGCCGAACCTTTGGCGCGTATGCGGATGGTGTGGTCGGGCAATCCGGCGTTGCCGTATCGGCGGGCTACCCGGCCGGAGAGCATGGCGCCTGTGGTGCGGTCGGTGTTGGTGATGTTTACGCTTACTTCGATGGGCAACTTATGCTCCAAGGCCTGGCTGGTTTTGCGGATCAGGGTTTTGTCTAATACGTTTTCGATTTTATGCTCCTGTTCTTTCTGCCACAGCAAGGCGACGGAGGGATCGACCGGGGGGAAGCCGAGTAATTTGGAGAAATCCAGCTTTGCCGTTTTGGGATGTACGTCGGTTTGCCGGACAACGAGCAGATCGCTGCGTCCTACAATCTCGTCGATGCTCCGGAAGCCCAATGCCGCCAGATGTTCGCGCACTTCTTCGGCCAGGAAACGGAAGAAGTTCAGCAAATATTCATGTTTCCCTGCGAAACGTTTCCGCAGTTCCACGTTTTGCGTAGCCACGCCCACGGGGCAGGTGTTCAGGTGGCATTTGCGCATCATGACGCAGCCCAGCACGATCAGTGCGCTGGTGGCAAAGCCGTATTCTTCGGCCCCTAAAAGGGTGGCCAGGATAATGTCTTTGCCTGTTTTGAGTTGTCCGTCTGCCTGTAGGCGGACAAAGCCTCGCAGGTTGTTCATCACCAGGGTTTGTTGTGTCTCGGCCAGACCAAGTTCCATCCACATGCCGGCGTGTTTGATGGAGCTGAGGGGGCTGGCTCCCGTTCCGCCTTCCGCGCCGCTGATGACGATGGCATCGGCCTTTGCCTTGGCCACTCCGGCGGCGATGGTGCCTACTCCGCTTTCGGCCACCAGCTTCACGCTGATGCGTGCGAGGGGGTTTACGTTTTTCAGGTCGAAGATCAACTGCGCTAAGTCTTCTATGGAGTAAATGTCGTGATGCGGTGGCGGCGAGATGAGCGTGATGCCCGGTATGGAGTGACGTGTAGCGGCGATGATACGGTCTACTTTAAATCCCGGCAGTTGTCCGCCTTCCCCGGGTTTTGCGCCCTGGGCGATTTTTATTTGCAACTCATCGGCGTTCACCAGGTATTCGGTTGTAACTCCGAAGCGTCCCGAGGCGATTTGTTTGATGGCGCTCCTTCGGTTCAGTCCGTCGTCCCCGAGGTGGAATCGTGCGGGATCTTCGCCTCCTTCGCCCGTATTGCTTTTCCCGTTCAGTATATTGAGGGCGATGGCCATGGCCTCGTGTGCTTCTTTGCTGATGGAGCCGAAAGACATGGCGCCCGTAACGAAGCGTCGTGTGATATGCTCCACCGGTTCAACTTCCGAGAGGTCGATCGGGTTGGTTTTATAGCCAAGGAAATCCCTCAGGAAGACAGGGGATGTTTTCTTGTCGGCCATATCCGTATATTCCTTGAACCGGGCATAGTCACCCAGGCGTGTAGCGATTTGCAGTTTGGCGATCGTTTCCGGGTTCCAGGCATGATATTCTCCCTCTTTGCGGTAAGCATATACGCCTTGGTTTTCCAGGGGTGACGCCGCGTTACCCCGGAACCCGTCCTTGTGCATACGCAGGACGTCGGCGGCGATATCTTCCAGGTCGATGCCTCCTATGCTTGCGTGCATGCCTCGGAAATACCGGCTGAGAAGGCTTTCTCCGATACCCACGGCTTCGAATATCTGCGCTCCGCGGTAGCTACCCAGCGTAGAGATACCCATTTTGGACATCACCTTCAGCAACCCCTTGCTTACGGCCTTGATATAGTTTTTCTCTGCCGTGGGATAGTCCAGTTGCACTTCCCGCCGTTTCACCAGGTCTTCCAGGATGGCGTAGGCCATGTAGGGATTCACGGCGCTGGCTCCGAAACCGAACAGCAAGGCGAAATGCATCACTTCGCAGGCTTCCGCCGTTTCTATTACGATGGCTGTCTGCATACGTTTGCGTTTCTCTATCAGGTGATGATGGATGGCCGAGAGGGCGAGGAGGGAAGGTACCGGGGCCAGTTCTTTGTTCACGCCCCGGTCGCTGAGGATGATGTAGTTGTATCCTTCGTCCACGGCTTCTTCGGCTTTGCGGCAGAGGTGTTCCAGGGCTTCTTCCATTCCTTTGGCTTCTTGTGAGGCGTTGAAGAGCATGGCTATGGTGATGGTTCGGAATCCTTTATATCCGAGATGCGTGAGAATGTCCAGGTCTTCGTTGGTAATCACCGGGCACTGTAGCCTCACCATTTTGCATTGTTCGGGCGAAGGTTCAAACATATTCGCCTCCTGGCAGCCGATGTAGAGGTAGAGCGACATCACCAGCTCTTCGCGGATGGGGTCGATGGGGGGGTTGGTCACCTGGGCGAAGAGTTGACGGAAGTAATTGAACAGTCGCTGGGGCTTGGCCGACAGGGCGGCCATGGGGGTGTCGTTGCCCATGGAGCCGGTTGGTTCTTTTCCTTCGGTTATCATTGGCAGGAGGATTCTTTCGATGTCTTCTTTGCTGTATCCGAAGGCTTTTCGGAGTTCGGCATAGCCTTCTATGTGGTGTTTCACGCTTCTTCCGGAGTGTATGTCGGAAAGGATGATACGGTTTTTCGCCAGCCATTCCCGATAGGGGTGAGCCGACGCCAGGCTTTCTTTTAGTTCCTTGTCGTAGGAAATCTTTCCTTCCAGGGTATCAATCAGGAGCAGTTTGCCCGGCTGCAAGCGTCCTTTTTCTTTTATCTGCGAAGCTTCAAAGGGCAGGACGCCGGCTTCGGAGGCGATCACCAGGGTGTCGTTGTGTGTGACCAGGTATCTGGCCGGCCTCAATCCGTTTCTGTCCAGCATACCTCCGGCGTATCTTCCGTCGGAGAAGAGCAGCGTGGCGGGTCCGTCCCAGGGCTCCATCAGGATGCTGTGGTATTCGTAGAAGGCTTTCAGGGCGGGGGAGATCGGGTTTTTGTCGTTCCAGCTTTCCGGGATGAGCATGGCCAGGGCATGGGGGAGGCTCATGCCTGCCATGACGAGGTATTCCAGCACGTTGTCGAGTGAAGCGCTGTCACTCATTTCGGGTTGAAGGATGGGGAAGAGGTCTTCGGGTTTGCCTTGCAGGGGGGGGCGCAATACGCTTTCGCGTGCTTCCAGCCAGAAGCGGTTGCCCCGGATGGTGTTTATCTCGCCGTTGTGTCCGAGCAGGCGAAAGGGTTGCGCCAGGTCCCAGGACGGAAAGGTGTTGGTGCTGAAGCGGGAGTGCACCAGGGCCAGACCGCTGGTGTAATAGGGGTTGGTGAGGTCGGGGAAATACTCCCTCAGTTGCGTGGACGACAACATGCCTTTGTAGATGATCCGGCGGGAGGACAAACTCACCACATAGCATTTGCGTTGCTTATCCGGAGGCAGGTGCAGCAGTTTTTTCTCCAGTTTCCTGCGTGCGAGGTAAAGCTTGAGTTCGATTTTGGGGGAGGGTTGGTCTTCCACCACGAAGATTTGCAGGATATTCGGTTCGTTGTTGCGGGATATATCTCCCAGGATGTCGCTGTTCACCGGGATGTGCCGTGTAGCCAGCAGATGAAGTCCTTCCTGCGCCAGGGTTTCTTTCAGGAGGTTCAGACCGTGTTCGGCCTCTTCTTTTTCTTTTGGGAGGAAGACCAGCCCGGTTCCGTAGGTTCCTTTTTCGGGCACGGGGATGCCTTGCAGCAGGATAAATTCGTGCGGTATTTGGGTCATGATACCTGCTCCGTCGCCTGTTTTGTTGTCGGCGCTTTCGGCTCCTCGGTGAAGCATATTTTCAAGTACGAGCAGAGCTTTCTCCACCATATCGTGCGATTTGTTTCCATGAATATTTGCCAGGAGACCTACGCCGCACGCATCGTGTTCGTTGGCGGGATGATATAATAGGGGTGTCATGTTGTTATGTAAGCTTATCGGATGAGGTATAAAATGTTCAGTAACTGTCCCGGTGAACGCCTTTGACGGCGCGTCCGCTCGGATCGTTCAGATTCGAGAAGGCCTTATCCCAGGCCAGGGCTTCGGCGGTGGAGCAGGCGACGCTCGGAACGGAAGGAACACTTCGTGCGGCGCTGTCGCTTGGGAAGTGTTCCTCGAAGATAGAGCGGTAATAGTACTCTTCTTTATTCTGGGGCGTATGGATTGGGAAGCGCTGTCGGGCGTTTTCCATTTGTTCGTCCGACACCTGTTCGGAGGTTATTTTCTTCAGGCTGTCTATCCAGCCGTAGCCTACGCCGTCGGAGAACTGTTCTTTTTGTCTCCAGGCGATTTCCTCGGGCAGGAGGTGTGCGAAGGCTTCGCGGAGGATTTTTTTCTCTATCACCTCTCCGGGCGCCATTTTGGCTTCGGGGTTCATACGCATGGCCACGTCGAGGAACTCTTTGTCGAGGAAGGGCACCCGGCCTTCCACGCCCCAGGCGGCCAGGCTTTTGTTGGCTCGCAGGCAATCGTAGAGGTAGAGTTTGCCGATTTTGCGGAGGGTTTCTTCGTGAAAGGCTTTCGCATCGGGGGCTTTGTGGAAGTAGAGGTATCCCCCGAACACCTCGTCGGCTCCTTCGCCGCTCAGCACCATTTTGATCCCCATGCTTTTGATTACGCGGGCGATGAGGTACATGGGTGTGGAGGCGCGTACGGTGGTTACGTCGTAGGTCTCGATGAAGTAGATTACGTCGCGCAGGGCGTCCAGGCCTTCCTGCACGGTGTAATGTATTTCGTGGTGTACCGTGCCGATGTATTCGGCGGCTTTGCGGGCCGCTATGAGGTCGGGGGCTCCTTTGAGGCCCACGGAGAAGGAGTGTAGCTGGGGCCACCAGGCCGTTGTTCGGCTGTCGTTTTCGATGCGCTTGGATGCGTATTGTTTGGCAATGGCCGAGGTAATGGAGGAATCCAGTCCGCCCGATAGCAATACGCCGTAGGGCACATCGCTCATGAGTTGTCGTTGCACGGCGGCTTCGAGCGCGCGGCGCAGCTCTTGCGGGTCGGCGGGGTTGTCCTTTACGTTTTCGTAGGTCATCCACTCGCGTGCGTACCAGCGTGTCATCACCCCTTCTTTGCTGTAATAGTAATGTCCCGGCGGGAAGGGTTCATAGGTTTGCGCCAGTCCCTCCAGTCCTTTCAGTTCGGAGGATACGAGCAGATGCCCTTCGGCGTCGTGTCCCATATAGAGGGGAATGACGCCGATGGGGTCGCGTGCGATGAGGTAGGCGTCGTTTGCCCGGTCGTAGAGTGCGAAGGCGAAAATACCGCTGAGGTCTTCGATGCACCGGACGCCTTTTTCGCGGTAGAGCGCCAGGATCACTTCACAGTCCGAACCGGTCCGGAACTCGTAATGTTCCTTGAGTTGTTCGCGGAGTTCGCGGTGGTTGTAGATTTCGCCGTTCACGGTGAGCGTCAGTTCGCCGTCTTGGCTTTGAAGGGGTTGTCCGCCGGATACGGGGTCGACAATGGAGAGGCGTTCGTGCGCCAGGATGGCGGTTGGTCCCGTATGGATCCCGCTCCAGTCCGGCCCCCGATGCCGGAGGCGTTTACTCATGACCAATGCCTGTTGTCGGAGGGCTTCGCTTGGAGTCTTTATATTAAAGATAGCCGTTATACCACACATATGTATAAAAGGGTTTGAATGATGATTAAAATATTATTTTTCTTGCATAATGCGTAGACAAAGGTATAGTAAACATTTTAAATGGCGAACAAATTCCTAAAAAAAAACCCCTGCGCCTTTCATGTGCCGGTACAAAAAAACACCCCCCGCGAGGAACAATCCGGGCGGGGGGCTGACTGAAAAAAAGCTATTCTCTTTTAATTAAATAGTCCTCAAAATTCACCTGACTTTGCAGCTAAGCTTCTCCATCGAGACACGATGATCTTTTGAGGAGGTCTTGTATTATTCTTCATCCGGCAATTCTTCTTCCGGTTCTTCTTCCGCATCCTTATTATCACTGCGTGTTTGTCGTCCTTTGAGCAACGCTTTGTAGTTTGCTATGCGGGCATTCAGCGCTTTGGCGAAGTGCAGCAATCGCTGGTCGGGATCGGTCGGGAGTTCGTTCCGGTCTTCTACCGGACCGCTTGGCTCCTCGTCTTCATCTTCCCCAGGGGTTTCTTCATGGTCTCCTTTGCCGTCGTTTCCGGCCTGCAGCAGGGCGTCTACGACGTTGATCATATTCACGTAGCGATGATCTACTTCCCGGCGCACTTCCTTCAATCTTCCCGGGTCCGGACGTTCGGCTGTTTCGTCGCTCCGTTCGCTGTGGAGTTGTTTGTATTCTTCGTTGACGGTCAGCAGGTCGTTCACCCAGACGTTCAATCCCAGCAGTTCTACTTCCCGGGTAAGGTCCAGGCCGCTGCCCTGGTTGCCTTTCAGGTCTTGCAGGAAATTGTCGATAGCGCCTGTTTTGGCAGCCAGGGAGCCTTTCATTATATCATTATTGTACTTGTTGGCCACGGCATAGACTTTGATGGCTGCGTTTTGTTTTTCCGGGTCCAAAACGTTTTGGAAGGACTTGGCCGTATCGCGCAGTCCCTTGAACACTTTGCACCGTTTTTCGTTGGTCTCCGTGGTATCGCGGGTAATAAAACTCTTGAGCAGAACTTCCAGCAAATGGTCTGCTTCCTTGTACAACCCCTGATAGGGAATAAAAAAGCGCAAGAGACCCAAGAGTTCTGCGCCATAGAGAAGAATCAAACCTACGAATTCGGTATGGAAGCGAAACCATTCTTCGTTGCGTAGTCTACCTGTTTTTAATCTTGTTATTTTCATCGAATGTAATTATTTAAAATAAAGTGATGACTATCTGTTAGGGAATATGGTGCAAAAGTAAACAATCGGAAGAAATAATTCCATGAGATGATAGGATAATGAGTCGAACCGGCCATCTTTAAGTTTTTTTATGACTTATACCTGCGTTTCGCTTTGCCTCCCTGGGGGCCGGCGGGGAAAGTCTGCGTATGGAGCGTCTAATCGTTTTCATTCGGCGTAAGCGGTTTGGGATTACATGGATTTTTATTTGTTCCGAAATACGCCGCAAAAGTAAATAAACGGAAGACATAATCCCATGCAATCGCGGAATAAGTAACCGAATCGTCTTCTTTTAGTTTTTTTATGATTTACACCCGGATTTCCCGGCCTCTACCCCTTCGGAAACGGGAAAAATACCGGGCGAAGCCTCGCCTGGGACTTCTTTTGCCGGAAAAGTATCGGGCGAAGCGTCGCCCGGGACTTTTTTTTTCGGCGGACCATCGGGCGACGCGTCGCCCGGCGCGATTTTTTTCGGCGGACCATCGGGCGACGCGTCGCCCGGCCGTATTTTTTTCGGAAA
>JAITKB010000102.1 GCA_031278605.1 Tannerellaceae bacterium | reverse complement strand
CGGGCTACGTCCCATACCCAGGCAACCTAAGTCCTATACTTAGGTAGCCTTTGTCCTATACTTAGGTAGCCTACGTCCTATACGTAGGTAGCCTTTGTTCCGGGGGGAGGCGGGATGGGTCCCAATATGCTGGGATTCAGCCTTGTAGGAGTGGTCCGGGGAGGCGCCTTGTATTTTGCCCCGACGGGCTTGTTTTTTTTCGTATCTTTGTTTGGTTTTAAAAGTTCAATAACTTGTATATAGTAGATAGGTAAAGACGAATGCGTATGAATGATGAGATGAAAAATAGGAACGAGCATTATTCCGCCGACAGTATCCAGGTGCTCGAAGGCCTGGAAGCCGTGCGGAAAAGACCGGCCATGTACATCGGCGATATCAGTGAAAAGGGTTTGCACCACCTGGCTTATGAGGTGGTGGATAATTCCATTGACGAAGCCCTGGCCGGTTATTGTACTCATATTGATGTCATAATCAACGAGGATAATTCCATCCGGGTGGTAGACAACGGACGGGGAATACCGGTGGATTACCACGAAAAAGAAGGCAAATCGGCCCTGGAAGTCGTGCTCACCGTGCTACATGCCGGGGGCAAGTTCGATAAAGGCAGTTACAAAGTCTCCGGCGGCTTGCACGGGGTGGGCGTTTCGTGTGTGAATGCCCTGTCAGCCTATCTGCGGGCAGAGGTCTGCCGGGATGGGAAGATCTATATGATGGATTTTGCCCGCGGACGCCGGCTCCACGAGTTGACCGTGATCGGGGAATCTGCCTCCACCGGTACGACCATTTCCTTTAAGCCCGATGAAAGCATTTTTGCCGTGCTGGAATACCGTTACGATATCCTGGCCACCCGTTTGCGGGAGCTGGCCTTCCTGAATGCCGGCATCACCCTGACCCTAACGGACCGGCGAACCCGTAAAGAGGACGGATCCTGGCGCAGGGAAACTTTCCTGTCGGAAGAGGGATTGAAGGAGTTTGTGCGCTATATTGACCGGTCAAAGGAAAAACTGATCCCGGACGTTATCCATATCGTTACCGAGAAACAGGGCATACCCGTGGAGGTCGCCATGACCTACAATACCTCGTACAACGAAAGCGTCTATTCCTATGTGAACGACATCAATACGATCGAAGGAGGAACCCACTTGGCCGGCTTCCGCCGTGCCTTGACACGTACGCTGAAGAAATACGCCGAAGATTCCAAGCTGTTGGAGAAGGCCAAAGTAGAAATCCAGGGCGATGACTTCCGTGAAGGGCTTACCTCGGTCATATCCATTAAAGTTGCCGAGCCCCAATTTGAAGGTCAAACCAAAACCAAGCTGGGCAATTCCGAAGTGACGGGAGCCGTGGACATCGCCGTGGGAGAAGCCCTGGGCTATTACCTGGAGGAACATCCCCGGGAAGCCAAAATCATTGTCGATAAGGTCATCCTTGCCGCACAGGCACGCCAGGCGGCACGCAAAGCCAGGGAGTTGGTCCAGCGCAAATCGCCCATGAGCGGCGGGGGATTGCCCGGTAAACTGGCCGACTGCTCCTGCCGAACGGCCGAAGACTGCGAACTCTTCCTCGTAGAAGGAGATTCGGCCGGAGGTACCGCCAAACAGGGACGCGACCGCATGTTCCAGGCCATCCTGCCCCTGAGGGGGAAAATACTGAACGTGGAAAAAGCCATGGAACACAAGATCTTCGAAAGCGAAGAAATACAGAATATCTTCCGGGCGATGGGCGTCTCCATCGGAACCGAGGAAGACCCCAAAGAACTCAACCTGACCAAACTGCGCTACCATAAAATCATCATCATGACCGATGCCGACGTCGACGGGAGCCATATCGCAACCCTGATTCTGACCTTCTTCTTCCGACGTATGCGTGCCTTGATCGACAATGGGTATGTTTATCTGGCTACACCGCCCCTTTACCTTTGCCGAAAAGGGAAAACCGAAGCCTATTGCTGGACCGAACACCAACGTCAAACCTTTATAGATACCTACGGCGGAGGAAATGAAAACCAGGTGCATACGCAACGATACAAAGGTCTGGGCGAAATGAACGACCATCAACTCTGGGATACGACCATGAATCCCGAAAATCGCACCCTGAAACAAATTACCATCGAAAGCGCAGCCGAAGCCGACCGGATCTTTGCCATGCTGATGGGAGAAGAAGTAGCGCCGCGAAGGGAGTTCATCGAAGAAAATGCGACCTACGCACACATCGACGCCTAATATGCACACCCCCCCCGCTTACTATGAATCCCCCCCCCTGTATACCCGATCGAAACGCCTTGCTGCGGCAAGCCGATCATTTCTGCCCGACAAAGACCCTGCCTTTAATCGGTCTGTCGGCCAACCGGAAAGACGGCCTCTCCTGCATCGCCGAGACCTATGTCCGCGCAGTGATTCAGGCAGGCGGCGCCCCGGTGTTGATCCCCGTCCTTAGCGATATGCCGACCCTGTCTACCCTGGTTGGCTCACTCGACGGCTTGATCCTAAGCGGGGGAGCCGACCTGAATCCGCTCTACTGGGGAGAAGAACCCATGCCGCAATTGGGAGAAGTCGATACCTTGCGCGATGCCTACGACCTGCTCCTGCTGCGCTTAGCCTTTCGACGGGGGGTGCCTCTGTTGGGCATCTGCCGGGGACACCAGGTGGTGAATGTGGCCTTTGGCGGAACGCTTTACCAGGACCTCGCCGCCCAATGCGACGGGAACCGGGTCAAACACAGTCAGGACCTGGCACGCGAACTGCCCTCGCACTCCATTACGCTGACGGATACGAACTCCAAACTCTACGCCATCTTTGGCCGTGATACCTTGCTCGTCAACTCCTTCCATCATCAAGCCGTGAAAGACCTTGCACCCGGGTTTATCCCAACGGCATCGGCTCCCGACCGCGTCAATGAGGGTATGGAACACCCGGAATATCCCATCCTCAGCGTGCAATGGCATCCCGAGTGCATGGCCTCCGAAGGCAACCCACCCATGCAGGCGCTCTTTCGGCATCACGTAAAGGAAGCCGCCCTGTTCGCACGGGCAAAAGCCCTGCACCGGCAAATACTTACCGTAGACCTGCATACCGATGCTCCCATGGCCTATGCCGGGGCTTTCGACCTGGGCCAACGGATCGGCGGCGTTTTCAACCCACCCTTTACGGAAAGCAAAGTAAACCTCCCCCTAATGGAAGAAGGAATGCTCGATGCCGCCTTCCTTGCAGCCTATATCCCCCAAGGGGAATGTACCGAGACGGCCTGCCGGAATGCCTATCACTACGCCCTGGACAAACTCACACAGATCGCACGCCAACAGGAACTCCACCCCTTGCGGGTCGGCATTGCCCGGAATGCCGATGATCTGCTGCGTTTGAAGCGGGAAGGGAAAAAAGCCTTCCTGATGGGCATAGAAAATGCCTATATCCTGGGAAAGGAAATCAACCGGCTCACCACCTTGAAGCAAAGAGGCGTGGTCTACATCACGCTCTGCCATAACGGAGCAAACGACCTCTGCGACTCGGCACAGACAGAACCGCTATGGCATGGCCTTAGCCCCTTCGGGAAAGAAGTGGTCAGGGAAATGAATCAACAGGGTCTCCTGATTGATGTATCCCATGCATCGGAAACTACATTTTACGACGTATTGCAGGAGAGCCGTATGCCTGTTATCGCCTCCCACTCTTCCGCCCGGGCCCTGTGTGAGCATCCGCGGAACCTCACCGACGACCAGATCCGGCAGTTGGCACAAAATGGTGGGATGGTGAATATCTGCCTTTATGCGGGCTTCCTCCGGCAAGGCGCAGCCATGGGACAGGCCAGTCTCGGCGATGCCCTCCGGCACATCAACCACATCGCCGATCTCGTGGGAATAAACCACATAGGGATAGGCTCCGACTTCGACGGCGGAGGCGAACTTATCGGTTGTCGGGCAACCAACGAACTGATTCACCTTACCTGCCGCCTGCTCGGAGAAGGCTATACGAAGGCGGATATTCAACAAATATGGGGCGGGAACCTCCTTCGCATCATGCACACCGTGCAATCCGTCGCCACCCTGCCGTAAGGATATTTTTTTACTCACAAATAACAACACGCATGAAATCAACATTCATCTATCTGACAGGCCTCTGCCTGTTCTTTTGCTCCGGGCAGGCGCAACGCTCCCTTCCTCATTTAAATACGTTTAAGGAAACCATTGACTCCTGTGGTATCAACCTCCGCAGGCCGACGCCGCCCTTGATCGGGTTGTCGGTGGCGCCAACCGACAACGCCTCGTCCTTGTCGGCCTATTATTTCAACGCCGTAGTCCGGGCGGGAGGGGCGCCGGTGCTGATCCCGGCCATCACCGACGTCGCGGCTTTGCGGCATATCGTGTCGAACCTCGACGGCTTGGTCCTGACCGGAGGGAAGGATGTCAACCCCCTGTGGTATCAGGAACAACCCCATCCGCAACTGGGAGAAGTGGACCCCTTGCGCGATGCATACGAGCTGACGCTTATCAAATTAGCATCCGACCGAAACATACCCATCCTGGGAATATGCCGGGGCGAACAGTTGATAAACGTAGCCTTCGGAGGTACGCTTTATCAGGATATTCCTTCGCAACACACACGGGACACGGGGGTGAAACACGTACAGAAAATGCCGGGGCAATACGTTTCGCACACCGTTTCCGTGAAGCCGGAATCGCAACTGTCCGCTATCATCGGCCCCGGGATACAGGGCGTCAATACCTTTCACCATCAGGCGGTAAAAGAAGTAGCGCCGGGATTCCGGGCCGTGGCCTATTCCACCGACAGCATCGTGGAAGCCATCGAAGCCTGGCCCGAACGTCCCATCCTGGGCGTGCAGTGGCATCCCGAAGCCTTAGTGGACGGGGGAGATACCACCATGCTCAAGCTCTTTGCCTTCCTTACGGCTAAGGCCAATACCTTCCGGCAAGCAAAAGAAATACACAAACGCATCCTTTCGGTCGATACGCATACCGATACGCCCTTCTGGTTCGGACGACCCGGCTTCAGCCTGGCCGACAGGGAACGGAATCGTGTGAACCTCCCCAAAATGGAAGAAGGCGGGCTGGACGCTGTTTTCCTGGCGGCTTTTATCGGGCAAGGCAAACGAGACAACGAAGCCCTGCAAACGGCTGTGGACCGGACAACTCAACTGATTGAATCCATTCACCGTCAGGCAGAACAAAATGCCGATTTGTGCGGGTTGGCCATAACCCCCGACGACTTCGCCCGTTTGAAGAAGACAGGGAAAAAAACCATCTTTATCGGCATCGAGAACGGTTACGGCATCGGCAAAGATCTTTCCAACCTGTCTAAGTTCAAGCAAATGGGCGTTACCTATATGACGCTTTGCCATTCCTACGACAACGATATTTGCGATAGCTCTACCCATACGCAAAACGAATGGGACGGGCTGAGTCCCTTCGGTAAGGAAGTAGTGGGCGAAATGAACCGGTTGGGGTTGATGATCGACCTCTCTCATGCCTCCGAATCCACCTTTAGGGATGTGATGGAGCAAAGCGCCTTCCCGGTCATCTGTTCGCACTCGTCGGCAAGGGCGCTCTGCGACCACGACCGGAACCTGACGGACGAGCAACTGCGGGCTATTGCCCAAAACGGAGGCGTCGTTCAAGTATGCCTTCTCGATTCCTACATCCATAGCAACCGCCGGGAGGCATCCGTTGTACATGCCGTAGACCACATCGACCACATCGTCCAAGTGGCAGGCATCAACCACGTAGGGATTGGCTCCGACTTCGACGGCGGAGGTGGCATCATCGGATGCGAAGCCCACAACGACCTGATACAAATAACGGTTAAGCTGCTCGAAAAAGGTTATACCGAAGAAGACCTGGGTAAGATCTGGAGCGGAAACTTCCTAAGGGTGATGTCCGCCGTACAATCGGTTTATTAAACCGGGAGGAAAACCCATGCCCAAAGGTAAGTATTACGTAGTATGGCAAGGCCTCAACCCCGGCATATACGATTCCTGGGAAGCCTGCCGGAGTCAGGTAAAAGACCAGGCAAACGCCAAGTACAAAGCCTTCCCTTCCCGCGAAGAAGCGCAGGAAGCTCTGGAGAAAGGCTATCAGGGTTACCTCTCCAAAAGAACATCTGCCAAACGAACCTGGGGCACGGGGAAGGAGATGACCCACAAACCCATCCCGGATAGCCTTGCCGTAGATGCTGCCTGCAGCGGTAATCCGGGTGATATGGAGTACCGGGGGGTATATACGGCTACGGGCGAAGAACTCTTTCACGTAGGGCCTTTCCGCCGGGGGACCAACAACGTGGGAGAGTTCCTCGCACTTGTGCACGGGTTGGCGCTCCTGAAACAAAGGAAAAGCAACCTGCCGATTTATTCCGACAGCCTGAATGCCATGAAGTGGGTCAAAAACAGGAAAAGCAAAACCCTCCTGGAGCGTACGCCAGAGAACGAACCGGTTTTCAACCTGATAGAACGGGCGGAAAAATGGCTGAAAGAAAATACGTATACCACGCCCATCCTGAAATGGGATACCGCCGAATGGGGAGAAATCCCGGCCGATTTCGGCAGAAAATAATACCCGTAAATAAGAATATCCATGCAAAACAAAACCCGTGGCATCGTTTTACAGGCCAATTTTCACAACGACCGGCAGACCATTGTGGATCTCTATACGGATACCTTCGGCCGCATATCCTGCGTAGCTGCCCGCCGGAAAGGGAAGCACAACCCTCTTCCCAAAGTCCTGTTTATGCCGCTCATGGTGGTAGAAATGGAGATAGAACGCCGCAGTGTGCACGGTTTTTTCTATTTCCGCGAGGCCGGATTCTGTTTCCCTCTCACCAAACTTGTGGCCACTCCCGTCAAGAGTGTCCAGGCCTTATTCCTGGCCGAGGTACTTTCCCATGTTTTAAAGGAAACGGAGCCGAACGTCCGCCTGTTTGATTTCCTGTATCAGTCCATACACCTGCTGGAGGATGCCGTAGAGGGGGTCGCCAATTTCCATTTAGCCTTCCTGTTCCGCCTGCTTTCCTTCCTGGGGATTTCTCCCAACGCCGACACCTTTCGAGAAGGTTCGTATTTCGATATGCGTAACGGTGTTTTTGTCCCTCAACCGCCTTTGCATAAGGATTATCTGGACTGTACAGACAGTCGCATATTCTTCCGTCTGTTTCGCATCCGTTACGAGAACATGTCGCTTTATACTTTTTCCCGCCGGGAACGAGTAAATATTCTTCAAAAGATCACCGCCTACTACCGTTTGCATCTGCCCCTGATACGGGAAATGAAATCCCTCCCCATACTGCAAAGCCTTTTCGACTGACAGCATACTTTATAGTTTTTTGTTCGCCCACCTGCCGCTTTTTATGTAAAGCGTACTGAATAGGAGAAGGAGGCCGAAGTATATCACTTCGGAAGTGAAACAGATGTGTACCGGTAGCTTCAAGCGGATGCCGATGAGGTAAACATAGAGGCAGTAGAAGATTAAGGTAATGATCTCAAAGAGGAGGGCTGTCAAGGTGTTGCCTGTGCCGGATACGCCGTTGAATACAATATTCCCCGTTGCGCAGATCATCATGATCCCTGACAGGGTATAGATGGATGGGATAGAGTCGGCCACCAGGGAAGGGTCGTTGGTGTAAATCGAGAGGATGGCGCGGGGGAACAGGCAGAATACAACGGCGCAAACGGCCATGATGAAGAGGGATAAAAAGGCGGTTTTTTTGATGATGGGGATTACCAGGGTGGACATTCCGGCGCCAATGCTGTTGCTCACGAGCGAAGCGGTGGTTGTGGATAAGGCGCCAACGGGGATAAACATCACAATGTAGATGCTTCGTACAATGTTGGCTATGGCCAGTTCGCGGCTACCAATGTGCTCCACGGCAATGAAAAAGAACAAAAAGGTGCTCATGGAGATGAAGTGTTGGATCATCGTGAAAACGGATATGCTCAGGATGCGTCGGAGTAATGGGCCGCTGGGCTTGTGTATGCGGTTTAAACCGTATTTGGGAATGTCCACCGTAAAGCGGGTGTACAACAGAAAGAACAAAAGGGATACGGCTTCGGCAAAAACCGAGGCGACGGCAGCCCCTTTCAGTCCCATGACCGGGAAGCCCGCGTGGCCGAATATCAGGATGTAATCCAGGAGGATGTTGGTGGCAGCCATCAGGATGGCATTGGCCGTAAGTACACGTGTGCGGGTGATGCCAACGAAAAAGGCGCGGAACATGACGCTCAAAAAAGAGAAGAATAATCCGAAACTGCGGATGTTGAGGAAATCAACCGTTGCATTGAGTATGGTGTCCGAGGATACGACCAGGTCCATCAAGGGGGTGGAAAAGAGGCGCAGGGCGGAAAAGAGGACGATGGCCATGGCGAAAAGGAAATATAGGCCTTGCATCATCACGGCGCCTGTTTGTGTGTAGGATCGCTCGCCATTTCGCCGGGCAATGAGTATCTGCGATCCGGTGCTGAATCCGAAGGCGATGGTGAAGGTGCAGATGTAAACAAGACCACCCAGGGCAGAGGCGCCTAATTCCACCTCGCCGATTCTTCCCAGGAAGGCGGTGTCGGTTACGTTGATGATGTTTTGCGCCAGCAGACTGAGAAAGATGGGATAGCTTACCTTGCGGATGTGTTTAAGGGTAAACAAGTTGGTTGGTTGCCGTATTGGGGAAGATGATGGTGGGTTGAAAGGTGCGCGCTTCTTCAAAGTCCATCCTGGCGTAGGACATGATGATGATGATGTCGCCGGGTTGTACTTTCCGGGCTGCGGCTCCGTTGAGGCAGATGATTCCGGAGCGTCGTTCTCCTTTAATAATATAGGTTTCGAATCGTTCTCCGTTGTTGTTGTTCACCACGGAGACTTTTTCGTAGGGTATGAGGTTGGCAGCATCGAGCAACTCTTCGTCTATGGTGATGCTGCCGATATAGTTCAGATTGGCCTCGGTTACGGTTACCCGGTGGATTTTCGATTTCATTATTTCTATCAGCATGGGGTATGGATTTTTAGTTTGTTTGTATTTGGGGGACGAAGTAGGTTATATTGTCTATCAGTCTTACGTTTCCGCAGAAGACGGCGATGCATCCTATGGGGAGTGTGGTTTCCGTCCAGCAGGTGATGGGGGTGAAGGTGTGTCGGTTGGCAATTTCAAAGTATTCAACACGGAGGAGTGGTTCTTTGTTGAGGGTATTCGTTACGAAGTCTTTTACCTCCCGAACAGTTTTATTGGTTGCCAGGGTGGCGCTTTCTTTCAGTGTTTGTGCGATGAGTGGCGCTTTTCGTCGTTGTTCGTCGGAAAGAAGTTGATTCCGGCTGCTCATTGCCAGTCCGTCGGCCTCCCTCAGTGTGGGGCATGGGATGATTTGTACGTTGAGGTGCAGGGATTTTACCATTTGTTGTATAATGGCGATTTGCTGAAAGTCTTTTTCTCCGAAGTAGGCTTTGCAGGGTCCTATGATGTTGAACAGTTTGCTTACGATTTGCGCCACTCCGTTGAAGTGCCCCGGCCGATGCTCGCCTTCCATTACACATGCGAGGTTCCCGAAGTTGAATGTGCGTGTATCCGGTTCGGGATACATTTCTTTTTCGGAGGGAGCAAAGAGGTAGTTGCACCCGGCTGTTTGCAGCAGTGTCCTGTCTTTTTCGGGTGTACGTGGGTAGGCATCCAAGTCGTTTTTATCATTAAATTGTGTCGGATTTACGAATATACTAACCACGCATACTTCGTTTTCACGCACACAGTGCTTCACCAGGCTCAGGTGTCCGTCGTGTAGCGCACCCATGGTAGGAACAAATCCGATGTTCTTGTTTTTCAGCCTTTCTTGTGTGAGTAGATTTTTTAAATCTTTTACGCTATTCAGTGTTTTCATCCTTCAAATCATTCATTCAATTGAGGCTGCAAAGCAAATAAAATATTACCGTAAATGAAAGAAATTTGCTATCTTTGTATCGTCTTACAAACAAATGTATAAGAATGGATGCAAAAAGAATTTTATTTATTACCCAAGAAATAACCCCTTATCTTCCCGAATCAGAAAAATCCGTTATCGGCAGATATCTGCCTCAGGGTATCCAGGAGCGTGGACGTGAAATCAGAACCTTTATGCCGAAATTCGGAACCATTAATGAGCGACGCAATCAGTTACATGAAGTGATTCGTTTATCGGGCATGAACCTTATTATAGACGATACCGATCATCCGCTGATTATAAAAGTTGCATCTATTCAATCAGCAAGAATGCAGGTATATTTTATCGACAACGAAGATTTCTTTCACCGCAAATCCATGTTTTGCGATTCCCACGGACAGGCATACGAGGATAACGACGAGCGTTCGATCTTTTACATCCGCGGCGTATTAGAAACGATAAAAAAGTTGCGTTGGATACCGGATTTGATACATTGTCATGGCTGGATAACTGCATTGACACCGCTATACATCAAACGCATGTATGCCGACGATCCCTGCCTGAAAGATACCAAAACTGTTTATTCCGTTTATGCCGACGAGAATGAATTTAACACCCCTTTCCGCTCGAACTTTGTTGATAAACTGAAGATGGATGGCGCCTTGGATAAAGACCTGATTGGTTTGAAAGAAAAGGCCGACTATATTTCGCTCACAAAATTGGCGATTAACTTTGCCGACGGGGTCATTCAAGGAAGTGAGGAGATGCATTCGGAGATACAGGATTATTTATCCGCGCTGAATGGCAAGCCATTCCTTCCGTATCAGTCGCCGGACATTTATGTGGATTCTTTTGATAATTTTTACGATATAGTATTGTCTTCTAACTGCAAAAAAAGGAAATGAAAATCAGGTTTTATCTAATGGGCATTGCCGCTGGTTTTTTTATGTTGAGTGGCTGTAATGATGAAATGGGGCTGGTAGGACCAACTATACAGCCTGATGGTGACAAGTCGATTGTTTATACAGATACATTTATGCTGGAAGCGTCGACCGTATGGCTGGATTCCGTTTATGGGAAATCGACCTATGGCTTATTGGGGGAGTTTTATGATCCCTTATACGGCAATCTGAAATCCGATTATATCTGTCAGTTCTATTCCTCGGAAGGCTTCCGGTTCCGCCAAATGCCGATAGAGGGGAAAATAGACTCGGTTGCTTTGGAGATTTATTATGACCGGGACGATTGGACGGGTGATTCCCTGGCGCCCATGCAGGTGGAAGTTTTCCCTGTGGTAAAGCAATTGGAGAGGAATTTCTATACCCATATTAATCCGGAAAATTATGTAGACATGCAAAATCCTTTGGGGCAGCAAGTTTATACGCCACGTAATTTAAACGTATCGGATTCTATCTGGAATTTGTCTTCCTCCGATGCGAATTATTATTATCCGCATATCCGGATACAATTGCCTGAGGCGTTGGGGCAAAAGTTCTATGATGAAACCCTTACTCACCCTGCATCATTCGATAATCAGACATCGTTCAATACCTTTTTCCCTGGTTTGTATGTTACAAACACCTTTGGGAGTGGTAATGTGGTGGTAGTCAGTAATACCGCATTGATCATTTATTACCGGTATCTTGCGGAAAGTTCTTCCGGCGCCATGGATTCCATTATCAATACTAACGAAGTTTTCACCGTAACCAGGGAAGTTATCCAACTGAACAACTTCCGGAATACCGATATAACGCATTTATTGACGCCCAACGACGAATATACTTACATGAAAACTCCGGCAGGTGTATTTACCCGCCTGACACTTCCCGTCAAAGATATCCTGTCGAGGATAAAGGGCCGGAGAATCCATGATTTCACCTTGTCGCTAAAGGCTATGCCGCAGGAAGAATGGAAATATACACTGACGCCTCCCGACTATTTGCTGTTGATACCGGAAGATTCGGTATCGCTGTTCTTCAAGGAAGGGCGGTTGTACAATTCCGTTACAACGTTTATATCTTCCCAATATACTTCGCTAACTTATAGCTTCGGCAACATATCCGCCCTGCTGACTTATCTGCAGGAAAATGCTCTCGACAACCTGGAAGAACTGCACCTGCTGGTTGTGCCGGTGGATGTAAACATTCAGACCGATTCCTACACCGGTGCGCAAAGTGTTACCGAGATGAATAACTATTTAAGGCCGGCCGGCGTACGATTGCGTAAGGACCGTGAAGCTTTGCGTTTCCAGATCGTGACGAGTAAATACAGCACAGATTAATTCTTATTCGGGATATTTTCTTTTAGGGTTTTTAGGGAACCACCCCTTTCGTACACGCCCTTTCTGCTCGAACAGTTCTTTGATTGTCCAAAAAGAAGAAAAGGCAAATACGCCGCATACGGCGGAGAGGTGAATATTGCATACAAACAGAGAAGCAATCACGCCGCCAATCCCCCACAATAAAAAGACCCACCAGCATTTTGTCCCCCAATAATATTCAGCTTTTACAACCATGGGATGAAACAGGCCGATGATTAGGAAAGTTGTAATACCGATCAATAACCCCTCAAAATGTATGTATTCCATAAATGTTTCTTATTTAGTTTTATTTGGTTGAACAAATGTAGATAAAATACCGGATGCAGCAGTAGTTTTGGCCTGAAATAAATATTTATTCAATAATTCGCCGTATATTTGCCGAAGTTTTGCATAAATATACGGTAATGACAGTAAGAAAAGAACGACTTGAGGTTATCTCCCATATCATCCGCACGGAAAAGATACGGAATCAGGGAGAGTTGCTGAAGAGATTGCAGGAAAGCGGATTTTTCGTTACCCAAGCTACTCTGTCGCGCGATATAAAGCAACTGCAAATAGCTCGTGTGCACGATGGGAATGATACGTATGTGTATCAGCCGACTGTTGCGCCGGAGGCGGAGGCGGTTGTTCACCCGCAGGAGATACATTCTTGCCTCGAATTTTCAGGAAACTTAGCCGTTATCAAAACACGCCCCGGATATGCGATGGGCATCGCTTCGGATATTGACGCAAGTGCCCTGCGGGAAATCCTGGCAACCGTGGCCGGCGACGATACGATTCTGGTCATCCCCCGCGAAGGATACAGTCGGGAAAATATTGCCGACGCCATCGCCCACTTCATCCACTGATATGCCAATGCTTGAACCAATGCACATGAATAAGGAAATAAATACACAGACAAATACCATCGAAATAGATGTAATGGTGGCCGACGCTTCGCACGAAGTGTATATAGATATTATACTGGAGACCATCGAGGTGGCTGCCAAAGTGCGCGGAACCGGTATTGCCCGACGTTCACACGAATATCTTGCCCTGAAAATGAGGGAAGGAAAAGCCATTATCGCTCTGGCCGGCGATGAGTTTGCAGGATTCACCTACATTGAATCGTGGGGAAACAAACAGTATGTGGCTACATCGGGACTGATTGTGGTGGAAAAGTTCAGGGGAAACGGACTTGCAAAACGCATCAAAGAAGCCTCTTTTACTCTGGCGCGCCTCCGCTGGCCGAAAGCCAAGCTTTTCAGCCTCACCTCGGGCGCCGCTGTGATGAAGATGAACACAGACCTGGGATACGTGCCCGTTACGTTTACCGACTTGACCGACGACGAAGCTTTCTGGCGCGGTTGCGAAGGATGTGTCAATCACGATGTGCTGGTGCGCACCTGCCGTAAATACTGTATATGTACCGCCATGCTGTACGACCCGGCCAAACATCCCGTGAAGAAATAATATAAGGATATATGTAAAAAGAAAATATATGAAAAAAAAAGTAGTATTAGCATTCAGCGGAGGCTTGGATACCTCCTTTTGCGCCAAATATCTCTCGGAAGAGAAAGGATATGAAGTCTATACGGCCCTGGCCAATACCGGGGGCTTTACGGATGCAGAGTGTAAAGCCATTGAAGAAAAGGCGTATAAACTTGGCGCCACAAAACACGCCTTGCTCAATATCGAAGACGAATATTACGAAAAGAGCATCAAATACATGGTGTTCGGAAACGTGTTGCGAGGCGGTACCTATCCCATCTCAGTCAGTTCGGAACGTATCTTCCAGGCGCTTGCCGTTATCCGTTACGCCAAGGAGACGGGTGCCGATGCCGTGGCGCACGGGAGTACAGGTGCAGGTAACGATCAGGTACGCTTTGACCTTACCTTCCAGGTCTTGGCG
>JAITKB010000078.1 GCA_031278605.1 Tannerellaceae bacterium | reverse complement strand
GAGGTTGGAGACTGTGGCTGAGGGGTCGGCGGTCAGTTTTTGCGTCACCTGCACGGCGCCCCGGTTGTTCACCAGGTAGGTGAGGGAGAGCCTGGCCGAAACGGACGGCATCTCATAGTCGGCCTGAAGACGGAGCAGATCGCCCTGTGTGTCGTGGGTGAAGGCCGTGAGTTTCATCTCCGGATTCAGCCAGGCGCGGTATTTGGCGGGGAGGCCGGCGCCGAAGTCGTTGTCCGTGGGAGCGCGCCAGAAATTCGGCGTGAGCTGTCCTCCCGGATGAATCAATTGCCGGCAATTCACCTCATAGCCCGAGAGGAAACCGGTGGGTTTGTGGAAATGCAGCACGAAGGATTCGCCTTTTACGATCAGGTAGTTGCGGTCGTTCTCGACGACGGTGGGGAAGGGGATTGCGCGATTCATTTCCGGCCGGTTGGCGAGGTTTTGCCCACGCCCCCGGTAGGGTGCGAAGGCCCACTGGTCTTCGGCCACGGTAAACCCGGCGGGGAGCAGGCTCTCGGCCTTTTTCAGTTTATAGGACAGGTTCAGAAGGAGTTCCCCTTCGCCCTTGAAACGCTCCACGGGGGGGATCGCCAGCCGGATGCGGCTGCGGGACTGGGGCGCAACGTTCAGCTCGTCGAGGCGGCCGTTCTCCACCGCTTCGCCCTCGGCCAGCACCTCCCACTCCAGGTAATAGGCCGAGAGATCGCGGAAAAAGTGCTCGTTGTAGATCTCCACTTCCCCGTTGGACAAATCCACGGGGACGGTCCGGATCGACTGATAGATATGCCCTACTTCATAGAGGTGGGGATTGGGTTTGCGGTCGGGGCTGACCAGGCCGTTATCGCAAAAGTTCTGGTCGCTGGCGTCGTAGGGGTTGAAGTCGCCTCCGTAGGCGTAAATCTCCACCCCGTCAGGGTTTGTCCGGCGGAGGGACTGGTCGGCAAAGTCCCAGATGAATCCCCCCTGGAACTTCGGGTATTTGCGGATCAGATCCCAATATTCCTTAAAGCCTCCCTGGGAATTGCCCATGGCATGGGCGTACTCGCAGGGAATAAGCGGCTTGTCGGCGTCGCCCGCCACGTAGTTTTCGCTACGTTCGTAATCTATGTACATGGGGCAATAGACGTCGGTGAATTCCCCGCTACGGGCCTGTTCGTACTGAACCGGGCGCGAGGGGTCTTCGTTTTTGATCCAGCGGTAGCAGGCCTCGAAGTTGGGGCCAAAGCCGGCTTCGTTGCCCAGGGACCAGAAGATTACGGAGGGATGATTGAAGCTGCGTTGCACGTTGCGTTGGTTGCGTTCCAGGTGGGCGCGGGCAAAGAGCGGGTTTTTGGCCAGCGTCCTTTCGCCGTAGCCCATGCCGTGCGATTCCACGTTGGCTTCGGCCACCAGATAGAGGCCGTAGGCGTCGCAGAGCTCATACCAGAGGCTGTTGTTGGGGTAATGGCTGGTGCGCACGGCGTTTATATTGAAGGCTTTCATGAGTTGTATGTCCTGAATCATCCGTTCGGGCGAGACGATGTAGCCCTTGTCGGGGTCCAGCTCGTGGCGGTTTACGCCCTTGAAGAGCACGGGTTGTCCGTTCACGAGGATTTGGGCATTTTTCATCTCGATCTTGCGGAAGCCCACCTTCAGGGGGATGACCTCCAGGGTCTTTCGGTTGCTTGTCAGGGTTGCCGTGAGGCGGTAGAGGTGGGGCGTTTCGGCGGACCATTTCTTGGGGTTGCTCACCTGCATTTGGGTCGACACCTCCCCGGAACCTTCCACGCTGGCGGTCCCCAGGCTTTGTCCCTCGGCGTCGGTCAGCTCCAGATCAACCCGGCCTTTGCCCCCCTCAAGGTGAAGCTTTACGGCAAGGCTTGCGTCGCGGTAGTGTTCATCCAGGTCGGGCGTGAGGCGGATGTCGCGGATGTATTGCTTGTGACGGGCGTAGAGGTAGCAGTCGCGCCCCACGCCGGAGAAGCGGAAGAAGTCCTGGTCTTCCAGGTAGGTGCCGTCGCACCAGCGGAACACCTGGAAGGCCAGGAGGTTTTTCCCCGGCTTGAGGAACGGGGTGAGGTTGAATTCGGCTTCCAGCTTGGAGTCTTCGCTGTATCCCACGTAGCGTCCGTTCACCCATAGGTAGATATTGGAGGTCACCGAGCCGAAGTGGGCAAAGATTTCCTTCCCGTTCCAGGCGGCGGGCAGGGTGATTTCGCGGCGGTAGGATCCCACGTGGTTGTTTTCCGTGGGGAAGGCGGGCGGCTCGCTGCGGAATTGATTTCTCCAGGCATAGCCCACGTTGACGTAGACCGGGTCGCCGTATCCGTTGAGTTCCCAGAGGGCGGGCACGGGGAGGTCGTCCCAACCCCGGTCGTTGAAGTCGTTGCGGAAGAAGTCCGTGGGGCGATTTTCGGCGTCCCGCACCCAGTTAAACTTCCAAAGCCCGTTCAGCGACAGGAAGTTCTCCGACAAGGATTTCTCGCCCCCGGCAGCGGCTTCGGCGGATTCGTAGGCGAAATAATCGGTATGCATGGGCGCCCGGTTCACGGCATTGGTTTCCGGGTCTTGCCATTCGTGCTTCTGCGCCCGGAGCGCAGGAAGCGTCAAGGCGAGGCAAATAAGAATAAACACTTGTTTTCTCATGATTTTAATTACGATTTAAACTTTATGAATAAGGACCCGCTCAGTGGGCGGGCGTTGTTCGTTGCGCAGGCGGACCTGCTTGGTTACTTCCCTGGCCAGTTCCCGGAAAGCGGCTCCGGCGGGGTGATGGGCGTCCAGGGCCGAAGGGAGGCCTTGGTCGGCTCCTTCGCGGATGGCCTGCACCAGGGGTATTTGCCCCAGGAGGGGGACGCCGAGTTCTTCGGCCAGGCGTCGGCCTCCGTCTTTGCCGAAGAGGTAATAACGGTTGTGGGGGAGTTCCGGGGGAGTAAACCAGGCCATATTCTCTATCAGGCCGAGCACCGGGACGTTGACCTTCGAAGCGGTGAACATGCTGACGCCTTTGCGGGCGTCGGCCAGGGCTACTTCCTGGGGGGTGGTCACCACCAGGGCCCCTGTAAGGGCCAGGGTTTGCACCAGGGTGAGATGAACGTCGCCGGTTCCCGGGGGGAGGTCTACGAGGAAGTAGTCCAATTCGCCCCAATGCGCCTCGGTAATCAATTGCTTCAGCGCATTGCCGACCATGGCTCCCCGCCAGAGGACGGCCTTGTCTTTGTCCACAAAGAAGCCGAGGGAGAGCAGCTTTACGCCGTATTTCTCTTCGGGTGCGATGCGTTCGCGTCCCTGGACGGTCACCATTTGCGGGCGTGCTTCCTGCAGTTGGAACATTCCGGGTTGGGAGGGGCCGAAGAGATCGGCGTCGAGCAATCCCACTCGGTAGCCGAGGGCGGCCAGGGCCACGGCCAGGTTCGCCGACACGGTACTTTTCCCCACGCCTCCTTTGCAGGAGGAAATAGCCAGGAGGTGTTTTACTCCGGGCAATAACGAGGCTTCGGGCCGTGTTTCGGCGGCGGACGGGACCTCGCGCACACGGGTTTCGATGCGTCCCTTTACCTCCAGGTCTTTGCCCACGTAGGTGAGGATGGCGGTTTCGGCGGCCCGCACCACCGAGGTGCGGAAGGGATCGTGGGGTTTATCGAACACCAGGGTGAGGCTCACGCGCTTGCCTTCGATGCGGATCGGCCGGTCGACCATAGCGGCTTCCACCAGGTTTTTGCCCGTTGCCGGATAGCGCACCCGGCGGAGGGCGTCGAGGATGAGTTGGGGATGAATTTCCATCGCTGTATCTTATATATATATATTGTGTCGTGTCCTGCTTACCTGCCGGAGGTTTGGGCGCTGCGTTTGCTGCGGTTGAAGCTCCGGTATGCGTCCCAGGGGATTTCCACTCCGGGTTCTTCCAGCCTCTCTGCCCCTTCGAGGGTGAAACAAAGGTAGTGGATGCGGATACCGCGTTCCCTCCATTGGCGTTCGTAGGCCGTGGGGATGGAGAGGACGGGATCGTTGGGATGCGAAAGCGAAAGGTCGTCGGTGGCGCAATGCATCGGCAGGCGATTGGCCCGGAGCAAAGCCAGGGTATAGGCATAGAGGAAGCTACTATCGGTTTTGAGGTGTATCCTCCCGTTCGGGCTCAGCAGGGATCGGTAGAGGGTGAGAAAGCCTGCGGAGGTGAGGCGTTTGGAGGGTTTCTTCATCTGCGGATCGGGGAAGGTAAGCCAGATTTCGCTCACTTCTTCCGGGGCGAAGAAGGCCGGTAGCAGCTCGATGCGGCAACGCAAAAAGGCCACGTTGGGGAGGCCTGCCAGCAGGGATTCCCTGGCCCCATGCCACATACGCGCCCCTTTGACGTCGACGCCGATGAAGTTCCCGTCGGGGCATAGGCGCGCCAGCCCCGTGGCGTATTCTCCCCGTCCGCATCCCAGCTCCAGGGTAAGGGGGTGGGGGTTGCGGAAGAAGGTCTCCGCCCAACGTCCCCGAAGGGCAAAGCCTTCCGTGCGCAAGGTCTCGATGGAGGGTTGGAGGACGTGCGGAAAGGCCGCCATTTGCTCAAATTTTGCCAGTTTATTTTTTCCCATGGCGCAAAGATAGGGATATTTCCCCGCCTCCAAGTTCCCCAAAGAGGGGGTCCGGGAGGAGAAGGGAGGGGTCGAGAGCGTTAACTTCCGTTTGCATTCGCGTTTGGTTTTTTTAACGCGCCTTCATCCGGAGAGGTTCCGGGTGAAAAGCGTAACTTGCTTAGAACGAGGGGATTTTTCCTGCCCACAGGAGCTTCTGCCGGAGTGCACAGAAAATTTAGCCGGAGTGCACAGAAAATTTAGCCGGTGTGCACAGAAAATTCAGCCGGTGTGCACAGAAAAATGATCGGGTCCCGGAGGCCGGTTTTATTCATTAATTTTTCTTAAAACAAGCCTTGCGGCAGGGGGTCGGACGACAAGCCGCGACCCCCCGGCCGCAAGGTGAAGTTTTCAGGGAACGGAACGGGACTTATTCCAGTCCGGGGTTCTGTTTGAGTTGCGGGTTACGCCGGATTTCGTCGCGTGCAATGGGGGCGAAATAGAGTTTGTTGTCCCATTTCCGCTGCTCGTTGCCCAGGGCCTGTACGTAATAGCTGTATTCGTACTTTTCTTCGTTGTGGATGTAGGGCTTGTTCTGGGTTTGTCCCGGTTTGAGCCGTCCCACCACGAGGATTCCGGCCAGGGGCTTGCTGTTGGTTTGGTCGGCAATCATCCAGCGGCGCACGTCGAAGTAGCGGTTGCTTTCGTAGGCAAACTCCACGCGGCGTTCGTGGCGAATAAACTCCCGGAGGTCCGCCTGGTTGAACTGCTTTCCCTGCGCGGCCAGGGCGGTTCGGCAGTCGACGTTCCCGATGCGGGCGCGGAGGAGGTCGGCGTATTGGGCGGCCTCATCCAGGTCGCCGAGTTCCACGCTGGCCTCGGCTACGATGGTATACATCTCGGCCAGACGCATAAAGGTCCAGGGCACAGCCTGGCGGTAGTACTGAGCGTCCACGGCGCAGTCGATGAGTTTCCGCTCGTAATAGCCCGTCCAGGAACCGTTCCAGTCCTCAATGGGCCCCTTGCGGGTGTCCACGCCGTACATGCCTCGGAAGGAGATTTTTTCTCCCGTGGGGAGGTCCAGCTCGACGGTGTTATCCCCGTCGGTCACTTCGTAGTATCCGGCCTGGAGGCGTCCCAGGGGCGTGGGGTCCAGGTCGGCGGCGTCGGCCGGACGCGGACGTCCCCAGGTATTGCCGTCGGTAGCCACGGTCGCATAGAAGCGAGGTTCGCGCCCGTTGTAGGGGTTGCCCACGGTGTAATCGCCCACCCTCAAAAGGGCCTCGGGCATGGAGCCGTCTTCAAATTCAAAGCTCATCACCAGGTCGTGCGTGGGGGTGGTACCCGCCCAGTTGTGGTAGCCGTTCGGTCCGTGCCAGAGGCCCATGTTGTTGGCGGTACCCGATTCGATCCCGAAGTTGCGCACAAACATCTGCTCGCTGTTCTGCTGGTCGGTGATGATGGCCTTGAAGAGTTCGGCCTTCTCCGTATTGCTCCCCGTGGAGCAGTCCACCAGCTTATAGGGACCGTCGTTGATGACCTCCAGGGCTGCGGCTTTGGCGCGGCGGTAGAGGTCCGTACGGTCGCCGCTGTACTGGTTCACGTCCAGGGTGTTGACGGTGCGGTCGGCATAAAGCGGGCTGGCGATGTGCAACAGGATTCGCGCCTTTAGGCCCGTAGCCACGTAGCGGGTCACACGCCCTTGATCACTGCTGCCTACCTCGGCGGGCAGGAGTTTTTCAGCCTCTTCCAGGTCCTTGACGATGTAGTCCAGGCACTCGGCCACGGTGTTACGCGGCAGCTGGGCCGTGGCCATATCGTCTTCAATGGTAAACACTTTGTCGACAATCGGCACACCCCCATAACCCCGTACGAGTTCATGGTACATATGGGCGCGGAGGTAGTGCGCCTCGCCCTTCATGCGGTCAAGGTCATAGCCCGATTTCGCAGGCACCTCCCCGATCTTGGACAGGATGACGTTGGCATGGCGGATGCCCTTGTAGCGGTCCTGCCAGCGGAAGGGGTTATTCGCATTGTCGTACCATTCCATTCCGCTCTCGGATATGGCGGTTTCGTTCACGGCCTTCTGCCCGTAGTTGTGGGTGAAGTAGGCGTCGTCGGTCAGTCCGTCGAGCGTATGCTCCTTGGCCCCGTTCTGAATGTTGTTGTACAGTTCGTTCACGTAAGCCTGCGTAAGGACGGCGTCGGAGAAGACCACCTCCTCGGTGTACTCGGTAGAGGGTTTCAGGTCCATGAAGTCAGCGCAGGAGGCCAGGGCAAGAGCGCATATAGCGACAACGATATAGGTTATCTTTTTCATACATGTTTGTTTTTAGAAGGTTAATGATGCACCGAAGTTGATCATACGCCTTTGCGGATAATCCTTTCCGGTGTTGTTCTGTTCCGGGTCCTGCACTTTCACCTTGTCGAGCGTCACCAGGTTGGTGCCGTTGGCAAAGACACGCAGGTTCTGTATGCCTATCCCGCGGAGGTAGGGGAGGTTGAGCGTATAGCCTATCTCCAGGTTCTTCAGGCGGAGGTAGTCGGTGTTCCAGAGGTAATACGTGTTCTTGCGATCGCCCTCCGAAGCCCAATACTCTTCCTCGCGGTTGTAGGTGCGGGGATGTTCCACCAGGGGATTTTCTTCCGTCCAGCGGTGTTCGTAGGTCCATTTGTAGAAGTTCCCGGCTTCCCCGGCGCGTTCACGCCAGATGTAGGTATGGCCTCCGGCAGCTCCCTGGATCAAAGCCATGACGTCGAAGTTGTTCCAACTGGCTCCCAGGGTAATACCGGCCACCAGGGTCGGCTCCTTGCGCTTGTTGATGCGCACGCGGTCGTCGGCGTCGATCTTGCCGTCGTTGTTGTAGTCCACAAACTTGATGTCCCCCAGGCGGGCGCCCGTCCAGTGCGGATAGTTGTCCAACTCTTCCTGGGTATTGAACACGCCGTCGGCAATGTAGAAAAGCTCCGTATCGCTCATCCTCCCCGTGGACTTCTGGTATTCCGGCACGTTGGGCGTTTCGTCCCAAAAGTCAATGCGGTTCCGGGCAAAGGTGCCGTTCAGCGAAGCATAGTAGGTCACACCCCCCGCCTTGTCGTCCCAGCGGATAAGCCCCTCAACACCCCGGTTGCTCAGCTCGCCCAGATTCTCCCTCGGAAGCGTAAAGCCCGAAGATTGAGGCATGGAAGCGTTGCGGTATATCAGCATGTTGACGCGCTTGTGGTAGAAAAGGTCCGTCTCCAGGCTCAGGCGGTTGTCCAGGAACTTGAGCTCAAGCCCCAGGTCGTAGGTCGTACCCACCTCCCAGGTGATATTCGGGTTGGGGATGCGGCTGGGCGTAAGCGTCTGGTTGAAACTGCTGCCGAACAGGTAGTTCGTGCCGAACTTATAGGTGTTGAGGTATTGTATACTGCGGTCCAGCGTGTAGACGCCGTCGCCATCGTCGTCGCTCATCAGGTAGTCGTTCCCCGACTGCGAAGCCGAGGCCCGGAGCTTGAAGTAACCGATACCCGGTACGTTATCCTTCCAGAAGTCCTCCTCCGACACACGCCATGCAGCGCTGACGCCGGGGAAAAACCCATAGCGACGCTCCGGCGGGAAGCGGTACGAACCGTCGCGCCGCCACACAAACTCCACAAGGTAACGCTCCTCATAATTATAGGAAACACGTCCGAAGTAGTTGAGGCGACTTTCCTCCCAGGAATTCCCCTCGATGCGCCGTTCGTCCAAGGTGGCGTTGTCCAGTTCGGGCAAAAGGTCGGAGAGGAAGTATTTGCGGTAGCCCTCCATGTAATCCTGGCGCTGCTTGTTGGCCTCGATACCCGCCATGACGGTGAAGTTGTTCTTCCCAATGGAGAAGTCATAGGTCAACACGGCATTGGTCATCCAGGAGGTTCTGTCCGTATGCTCCTGCTCCAGGTCGGTGGCCGCCACGCCCTTTTGTACGGGGATGGTGGTGTGCGCCTCGTCGCCAATCCAACTGTAAAGGGTGTAAGGCGTGCGGAAAAGCTTGCGCAACTTAAAGTACTTGTCGTACGACCCCATGGCCGTAAGCGTAAGCCCGTCAATGCCGGGCACCTTGATCACGGCCTGGAGGTTGTTCTGGATGTAGTAGTCCTTCTGGTTGTCAAAACCCGCCGCATCGGTAGCCATCATGACCGGCTGATGCCCGTATTCCAGGTCGGGTCCGGGCTGTCCGTTGGGGTAAAAGCCCACATCGGTAGGTTTGCTCCGCACCATGGAGGTGAAGATGTCGCCGGCTGAGAAGATGGGATAGTTGCGCACCTCCATGCGGCTTTCGTTCCCATAGCTCAAGGTGATGTAGTTGTTCACCTTCATATCCAGATTGGCGCGTACGGCAAACTGGTCGTAGCGGTTGGCTGCGTCTTTGAATATCCCTTCTTCGCCGTTGGCCGAGAAGTTGGTATAGTACTTCACGCGCTCGTTCCCTCCGCTTACCCCCACATCGTGCCGGTAGGTAGGCGATATGGCTTTGACAGCCTGTTCTACATAGTCGGTATTGGGATGCCCCCAGGGGTCGGAGCCGTCCCGGTACTTCTGTAAGTCATCGGCCGTGTAACGTTCGGCCCGTCCGCGATAACGGTCAAGGTCGTTCATCATGGTGGCATATTCAAAGGCGTTGGCCATTTCCGGCATACGCGTCGGCTGCGAGAACCCCCAGTTACCGGTATAGGAAACGGTCGGTTTGCCGTCCTTTCCGCGTTTGGTGGTCACCAGGATCACCCCATTGGCGGCCCGCGAGCCGTAAATGGAGGCCGAGGCGTCCTTCAGCACGGAGATACTCTCTATCTCGGCCGGATTGATGCGGTCCAGTCCGCCGTCACGCCCGGCCACCCCGTCAATAACCACAAGCGGCTCCTGGTATCCCAGGGTATTGGTCCCGCGAATGCGGATGGTCGTTCCTCCGCCACCGGGTTCGTCGGAACGCTGGAAACCGATGATACCGGGCATACGTCCCACCATCCCGTTGGTGAGGTTCGTTGTCGGCGAGGCTTTAAGTTCTTCGCCCCTCAGACTGGCCACGGCGCCCGTAACGGTCACTTTCCGTTGCGTGCCATAACCCACCACAACGACTTCTTCAATATTCTGCGTATCATCCAGCAGGGTTACATTAATAGTTCGCTGACTACCCACGGTAATCTCCTGCGTCAGGTATCCGACATAGGAAAACACCAACTGAGCCTGCGCACCGGATACCTGCACGGTATACTTCCCGTCGACATCCGTAATCACACCCACGGTAGTCCCTTTCACGTATACGCTGACCCCAATCAAAGGTTCATTATTGGAATCGGTAACAATTCCCGACACGGCTACATTCTGAGCCGCAATGGTCGTACATAATAATAACATGAAGGCAATAAAGCCCAAAATACGTTTTAGCATACGATTTTTTGATAAATGGTTTAATTAACAATCTGTTTATACTTGTTCGGGGAAGTTTCGCCGAGCCTTGTCAGGCGCCTGGCCTTGCTGTTATCCGGCAGGGAAGCCTATGCATCGAGAACCCCCTTCTTGTTCAAATAATTCGGAAGGCCCAAGGGACTCTCCCCCCCCTCCTCCCGCAAGGAATGGACATATTCTTCTACATAGGCTCAGTATTTTTAGTATTAGACATTTACAGGAATTTAGTGTGTACATTAAAGGTTCGTTTAATTGCAACACAAATATAGAAGAAAGGATTTGATTTTTCCAAATAAAGATCAGGATAATACAACCTACGCCAAAGTGTAACAATTAAACGAAGGATTAATTGTTACACTCCCCCCTCCAGCCTTTCCGAGGCTCATTCCCAGAATGAATCTGCGTTTATTACGGCATATCCTTCCGGAAAAAGAAAAAAAGTCTATATTTGCACCTCGTGAAAAACGATACCATTAATACATAATACAATTACATAAAATACAAGATTCAAAATGCAAAACAAAGGATTTGTAAAAGTCTTCTCGGTGTTGCTTACGCTTGTGTGCTTGTTTTATCTGTCGTTCTCGTTCGTTACGGCGCATTACAACAAGAAAGCCGCTGAGTATGCAGGTGGAGACCCTGAAAAAGAGAGTGCTTACTTAGACTCTTTATCTACTAAAAAAGTATGGCCCGGCCTGTCCTTCTGGCCCGGCTATTCCCTGAAGGAATGTCGGGAAATGGAAGTCACTTTGGGGCTTGACCTGAAAGGGGGGATGAACGTTATCCTCGAACTGAACGTGGCCGACGTCATCCGCTCGCTCTCCAATAATAATCAGGACGAGAACTTCAACCAGGCGCTCACCGCAGCCTATGCACGCCAGGCTGCCAGCCAGAACGATTTCATTGACTTGTTCGCCGAAGAATACAGGAAACTGGATTCCGGCGCACGTTTGTCGGCCATATTCAGCACCTTCGAACTGAGAGAGAAAATAACACCGCAAAGCTCGGATGCACAGGTTATCTCCGTCCTGAAAGATGAATTGAAGAGTGCCATCGACAATTCCTTCAATGTACTGCGTACCCGTATCGACCGCTTCGGCGTGGTGTCGCCCAATATTCAACGCCTGGAAACAGCCGGACGAATCCTGGTGGAACTCCCCGGCGTGAAAGAACCCGAACGCGTGCGTAAACTCCTGCAGGGAAGCGCCAACCTGGAATTTTGGGAAACGTTCGACCTCGCAGATATTTACCAATCTCTGGTGGCGGCAGATAACCTGCTGGCAAGCCTACAGACCACAGAAGAAGGCGACACAACAGCTATCGAACCTCCAGCCGAAACGCAAACCATCGAACCGGAAGAGCCCTCGGACTCGGACACAGATACCCCGTCGGCAAACGAAACCGATTCCCTGCTGGCCCAACTTACACCGGAGGCCGGCGAACAACAACAACAAGCCCAATCGCAGGAAGAATTTGCCAAACTGCATCCTTTGTTCGCAATCCTGAATATCAATAACTATAACGGACAAATCGTGCCCGGCCCCGTAGTAGGCTATGCACATGTGTCGAATATGGCAAAAATAGATGAATTGCTTAACCGAAAGCAGGTGAAAGACCTCTTGCCCCGCTATCTAACCTTCAAATGGGGAGTGAAGGCTACAAGCGATGATGAACAATATTATGAATTATACGCCATCCGATCGAACCGCGACGGAACACCCGCCCTGGGCGGCGACGTGGTAACCGATGCCACGTCCGACTTCGTTCAGCAACAAGTGGGAAGAAGCCAGGGCGCACAGGAAGTATCCATGACCATGAACGCCGAAGGAGCAAAAGCCTGGGCACGCCTTACAAAAGATAATATAGGAAAATGTGTAGCCATTATATTGGACGATCTGGTCTATTCCGCACCCCGCGTGAATGATGAAATCACCGGCGGACGCTCGCAAATCACCGGCGATTTTACCCCCGAAGAAGCGAAGGACCTGGCCAATGTCCTGAAGTCGGGTAAGATGGCGGCCTCCATCAACATTGTACAGGAAGACGTAGTGGGGCCTTCCCTGGGACAGGAAGCCATCAACGCGGGAGTGATTTCCTTTATCATCGCCCTACTGGTCCTGATGGCCTA
Source organism: Tannerellaceae bacterium (assembly GCA_031278605.1). Taxonomy (GTDB): domain Bacteria; phylum Bacteroidota; class Bacteroidia; order Bacteroidales; family Tannerellaceae; genus DFXE01. The sequence continues at coordinate 19,906 of JAITKB010000078.1, read as the reverse complement.
TATGTGTATGTACTATGGCCTTGTTCCGGGCATGATAGCCAACAGCGCCCTGGTGATCAATATTTTCTTTACCATGGGTGTGCTGGCGTCGTTTCAGGCCGTACTCACCTTGCCGGGTATTGCCGGTATGGTGCTGACACTGGCCATGGCAATAGACGCCAACGTGCTGATCTACGAACGTACCAAGGAAGAACTCCGGGCAGGGAAAGGATTGAGCAAAGCCATATCCGACGGATACAGCAATGCCTTCTCCGCTATCTTCGACTCCAACCTGACCTCCATCATTACCGGCGTTGTATTATTCTATTTCGGAACAGGCCCCATCCGCGGATTTGCCACCACAATGATTATCGGCCTGTTTGCCTCCTTCCTTACCGCAGTCTTTTTGACCCGCATCGTATATGAAGCCCTGCTGGCAAAAGACAAGATAAAGAATCTGACGTTTACCACCTCCATCACCCGGAACTTCCTGTTGGATCCGAAGATCAACTTTTTGGGCGTACGGAAAATAGGATATATGATACCGCTGGCTATCATCGTGCTGGGCGCTGTTTCCTTGTCTACGATCGGTTTGAACAACGGAATCGACTTCACCGGCGGACGCAACTACGTGGTTCGCTTTGACCGCCCGGTGAATACGGAAGAAGTCCGCGAACTGCTGAATGAACATCTGGCCGGTTCCGTAAGCGTTATCACGATTGGGAAAACGGAACAGGTGCGCATCTCCACAAACTACAAGATTGAAGATGCCGGCGCCGATGTAGACAACGAAATAACCTCTATACTCTACCAGGGGCTGACGCCTCTGTTGCAGGACGGAACGACCTTGGAGCAATTCATAAACCAACACATACAAAGTTCGCAGAAAGTAGGCCCCAGCATGGCCGACGACATTAAAAACAGCGCCTACCTGGCCGTGTTCTTCGCCATGATTTGTATGGCGCTCTATATCCTGCTCCGGTTCAGAGACGTTGCTTTTTCTGCCGGTACGTTCGTGTCGGTGCTTACGGTTACCTTGTGTATCATCGCCTTCTACTCGCTGCTGTGGAAACTGATGCCTTTCTCCATGGAGATAGACCAGACCTTCATCGCAGCCGTACTGACGATTATCGGATATTCCATCAACGATACGGTGGTGGTGTTTGACCGTATCCGCGAGACCATCGGACTTTATCCCAAACGCGACCGTTACCAGGTGATCAACGATGCATTGAACTCTACGCTGTCCCGTACGTTCAGCACCTCGTTCTCTACCCTGCTGGTGGTGATTTGCATCTTCCTGCTGGGAGGTAGCACCATCCGCAGTTTTACGTTTGCCATCCTGATAGGGGTTATCGTAGGCACCTACTCCACGCTGTTCGTGGCAACTCCTATTGCATACGAAATACAAAAACGTAAGATTACCAAAAGAAATACAGCATTGGCCGGGAAATAAATCCCCCGGACTTTCGGAAAAAGTTTGTCCCCTCCTCCGGTGACAAACTTTTTTTATTACTTCACCCCTGCTTTTCATCACCCCAAAGATTCAATCAGTATGATAATGGAATGTGTCCCCAACTTCAGTGAAGGACGAGATATGGAAAAAATAGAACAGATCGTGGGCGCTTTCCGGGCAAAGAAAGGCGTCAGACTGCTGGATTATAGCAGCGACGCAGATCATAACCGGATGGTCGCGACGGTCGTGGGAGAACCCTCGGCGCTGAAAGTCGCCGTATTGGAAGCAATCGGCACGGCCGTTGGGCTGATTGATCTGAATAAACATACCGGGGAGCATCCCCGCATGGGCGCCGTGGATGTTGTACCGTTTATCCCCATTCGGAATTGCACGATGGATGACGCCATCGCGCTGGCGGGAGAAGTCGGCCAGGCCGTGGCTCAACACTATGGCTTGCCGGTATTCTTTTACGAACGTTCGGCCTCGGCTCCGCACCGCCAGAACCTGGCGAATGTGCGCAAAGGGGAATTTGAAGGATTGGATGAAAAACTCCTTGCACCGGAATGGCTACCCGATTGCGGACCGCGCCGGAAGCATCCGACAGCCGGGGCGGTAGCCATCGGCGCACGAACGCCCTTGGTAGCCTACAATGTGAATCTGGGCACCAACAAGCTAAGCATAGCCAAACATATCGCCCGAAAAGTACGACACTCCGGAGGAGGACTTCGCTACTGCAAGGCAATGGGTGTGGAACTGAAGGAACGCGGCATCGTACAAGTATCCATGAATCTGACCGACTATTCCCACACCACGCTCTACGCCGCTTTCGAGCTGGTGAAGATGGAAGCCCGGCGTTACGGCGTGTCTGTCGTCGGGAGCGAAATCATCGGTTTGGCGCCGATGGCGGCATTGGTCGATACCGCCGCTTATTACCTTCGGCTGGAGAATTTCTCCGCACAGCAGGTATTGGAGGCGCATCTCATGGAATTGGAAAAGCGTACATTTGCAAATAGAGGATAAAACGAATCAAGAATATGTTTATAAAGATATATCCGCAAAACCCGAACCAAAAGGAAATTAATAAAGTGGTGAATATATTGCGTGAGGGGGGAGTTGTAATTTATCCCACCGATACGGTATATGCCATGGGGTGCGATGCCATGAATGTACGCTCGGTGGAAAGGATATGCCAGTTGAAGGGCATTGATCGGCGCAAAAGTAATCTCTCCATCATTTGTTACGATCTATCCAACATCAGCGAATATGCCAAGGTAAGCAATGCGGTATTCAAACTGATGCGCAAAAATCTTCCGGGTCCTTTTACCTTTATCCTCCCCACCGGAAGCGAACTGCCGAAAATATACAAAAACAAGAAGGAGGTTGGCATCCGCGTACCCAACAACAACATCATACGCCAACTTGTGAACGAATTAGGGAATCCCATCATGACCACCTCCGTGCGCGACCACGATGAAGTGGCGGAATATACCACCGATCCCGAATTGATATACGAAAAGTACGGCGACCTGGTAGAGGTTGTTATCGACGGCGGTTACGGATCAACCGAACCATCCACCGTAATAGATTGCACAACGGATGATTTTGAAATCATCCGGCAAGGGAAAGGTGTGTTTATCCTATAATTATATATAAACACCATGGAGAGGTATCAGCTCATAACGGTGCTGGGGCCGACGGCATCGGGGAAAACCGCCTTTGCCGCTACCCTGGCCGAGAAATTGAACACGGAGATCATCAGCGCCGATTCCCGTCAGGTGTATCGTTCAATGGATATAGGAACGGGTAAGGATACGGGAGATTATGTGGTGAACGGGAAAGCGGTGCCTTATCATTTGATTGATATTTGCGAGCCGGGATACACGTACAATGTGTTTGAGTATCAACGTGATTTTTTCCGGGCGTACGAAGGAATCAGACACAAAGGCAAATTGCCGGTATTATGCGGAGGAACCGGATTGTATATCGAGGCTGTGCTGAAAGGATATCAATTGCCCCATGCGCCAGAAAACCCGGAGTTGCGCCGGGCGCTGAAGGATAAATCGCTGAAAGAGCTGGAAGATGTGCTGGCAAACTATAAAACACTCCATAACCAAACCGACGTGGATACCGCCCAACGCGCCATCCGGGCCATCGAGATCGCAGCATACGGCAGGCAGGAGGCTTCTTCCGCCAAGGGATTTCCGCCCATCCGGAGTTTGGTGATCGGGATGGATATTTCCCGTGAAGCGCGCAGGCAAAAGATTTCCGAACGCCTGCACGCCCGCCTGAAGGAAGGGATGATCGAGGAAGTAAAACATTTGCTTGATTCAGGGATAAGGCCGGAGGCGCTGATTAATTACGGTTTGGAATACAAGTATCTCACCCTCTTTGTCACCCGACAACTCTCCTACGGGGAGATGGTGTCACAATTGGAGATAGCCATCCACCGGTTTGCCAAACGGCAGATGACCTGGTTCCGGGGGATGGAGCGGCGAGGGTGCACCATCCACTGGATAGACGCTTTTCTTGCCGCCGACGAGAAGATAGCGATAACGGAATCTTTGTTGAAACAATAATAAATGAATAAAATAAAATGATCACAAGCTATTTGAAACACAACGGAAGTTTCTTCCTGATGGCAGGTCCCTGTGTGATAGAGGGGGAAACCATGGCCCTGCGGATTGCCGAACGGATAACGGAAATAACCTCCCGGTTGCATATACCTTACGTCTTTAAAGGCTCCTACCGGAAGGCCAATCGCTCGCGTTCGGATTCATTCACCGGGATAGGAGACGAAAAAGCCCTGGGAATACTCCGGAAGGTGGGCGAAACGTTCCACATCCCTACGGTTACCGACATACACGAAACGCGGGAAGCAGACCTGGCGGCCGGATACGTGGATGTGCTTCAGATTCCCGCGTTTCTTTGCCGCCAAACCGATTTATTGGTTGCAGCCGCCCAAACGGGAAAGGTTGTGAATATAAAAAAAGGCCAATTCCTCTCGCCCGACGCCATGCAGTTTGCCGTGCAAAAGGTGGTGGAGGCGGGCAACCGCAACGTGATACTTACCGAGCGGGGTACGACCTTTGGCTATACAGACCTGGTGGTCGATTACCGGAGCATCCCTCAGATGCAACGCTTCGGATATCCGGTTGTTATGGATGCCACGCACTCGCTTCAGCAGCCCAATCAGGCTTCCGGGGTTGCCGGGGGATTGCCGGCTTTGATTGAGACGATTGCAAAAGCCGCCATGGCCGTGGGGGTTGACGGGCTTTTCATTGAGACCCATCCCAACCCCGGACAAGCGAAATCCGACGGGGCGAATATGTTGCAGCTGGATTTGTTGGAAAAACTCCTTGTGAAACTCCGGCGTATCCGGAACGCGATTGAAGATTGAGGTTGGTTAAACTATGTTAAGCATTAAAACTTTCGGAAAACCTGTCTTGTTTATTAAGTGAACCAATATGAAACATCAATTGTTTCCTTAACGTGATAAATTGTAGTTATTGTTTTTCATTGGTTAAAGTTAAGGGTTAGTGTAGGAGGCCGCAGGATGTGAATCTAACGGCCTTCATTTTTTCCTGCAAGCCGCCTCCTCTCCTCCCCTCTTTCTCTCTGCTATTCCACTTTGAAATACCCCAGGTCTTTCCTGTCGGAACGGGTGATACAGGAATAAATCCCGTCCACTTCCGCCTGTGCGTACCTCACATAGACTTCTGCCGAGCGGCGAAAATACGGATCTGCGTTTGCATCCTGCAGGAGCAGATAACCCAGGATGCAGTGAGCGGCGGCTTCCACCATCCGTCGGGCATGGAAGTCGAGGTATTCGCTGTCTTTGGGTTCCGTCACTATCGTTACGATGGACTCATACCGGGTAGTCATCTCCATCAGTTTTTGCTTCAGGTTTTCCATTTCCGGATTGTAGTGGAGGGCTTCATAATCCCGTATCTGCGAGAGATAGGTGCCGGTGGTTACGTGCCGGATGGCGGCCACTACTTGCAACTGCGTGGTTCCCTCGTATATATTGGTGATGCGGGCGTCGCGATACAATCGTTCGCAGGTATAATCCTTCATGAATCCCGATCCGCCGTGAATCTGTATGGCATCGTAGGCGTTCTGGTTGGCATATTCGGTGGTCATGGCTTTTCCCATGGGGGTAAAAGCATCGGCCAGCTTGCCGTATTTCTTCATCTCCTGACGCTCTTCCGGCAGGAGTTTGCGTTCTTTGGAAACATCCTCCAATACTTTGTACAGGTCTACAAACCGGGCCGTTTCATACAGCATGGCGCGTGAAGCGTCGGCCTTGGCACGCATCAGGGCCAACATCTCGTATACGGCGGGAAAGCCCATGATGGCCTTGCCGAACTGCTTCCGTTCCCGTGCATAGGCGTAAGCTTCCCAACAGGCGGCTTCGCTCAGTCCCACGGCCTGTGCCATAATGCCCAGACGTGCGCTGTTCATCAGGGCCATGACGTATTTGATAAGGCCCAAGCGGCGTTCGCCGCAAAGTTCAGCCCGGGCATTTTTGTAGACCAATTCACAGGTTGGCGATCCTTTGATGCCTAATTTATTTTCGATACGTCGCACGTTCACGCCACCGTTTCGTTTGTCGTAGATAAACAGGGAGAGACCGCGTCCGTCTTTGGTTGCTTCTTCCGAGCGTGCCAAGACGAGGTGTATGTCGGCGTCGCCGTTGGTAATAAAGCGTTTCACGCCGTTCAGATACCAGCAGTTGTCTTCCCGGCTATAAGTTGCCCGGAGCATGACGGACTGCAGGTCGGAGCCGGCGTCCGGTTCGGTAAGATCCATCGACATGGTTTCGCCCGAACACACGCGAGGGATGTAGCGTTGGCGCTGGTCTTCGCTTCCGAACTCATAGAGGGTTTCGGCGCAGTCTTGCAGTCCCCAGAGGTTTTCAAATCCCGCATCGGCTCTCGACACCATATCGGCGGCCATGATGTAGGGGACGCAGGGGAAGTTCAATCCCCCATAGCGACGCGGCATGGCCATGCCCATCAGTCCGGCTTTGCGAACGGTTTCCATGTTGCCTTGTGTGCCCAAGGCGTAGGAAACCCTTCCGTTGGCGAGCGAGGGGCCTTGGAGGTCTACTTCCGGGGCATTGGGGGCGATGCTGTCTGCACATATTTCGCCCACGATTTCCAGCACTTTTTCATAACTGTCCATTGCGTCTTCAAAATCAATGGGGGCGTAATCGTATACGTTCCGATCGGCGTAGTTACGTTCTTTCACTTCCACGATCCGCTTCATAAGCGGATGATGCAGATGATGTTTATATACGGGGGTATCTAAAAAATAATTTGCCATAGTTACTGGGTGTTTTTACGATAAAACCGAATCATTTTGGGAATCACCTCTTCTACCGTGCCGGTGATCACATAATCGGCAATGGCGTTGATAGGGGCGTTGGGGTCGTTGTTTACGGAGATGACGATGGCGCTTTCCTGCATCCCTGCGAGGTGCTGGATTTGCCCGGAGATACCGCAGGCGATGTAGAGTTTGGGGCGGACGGTCAGTCCGGTTTGTCCGATTTGCCGTTCGTGTTCCGCAAATCCTGCGTCCACGGCGGCGCGTGAGGCTCCTACCTGTCCGCCTGTTGCGGCGGCAAGTTCGTGCAGCAGTTGAAAATTTTCCTTCGATCCCACGCCATATCCTCCGGCAACGATCACGCCGGAGGCTTTGATATTGGTTTTGCTTTTTTCCATCCGTCGTTCGATTACGCTCACGGCAAAATCGGCTTCGTTCACGTAGGAATTCACCTGATAGGATTTTATTTCGCCGGTGGCGAAGGCGTTTTGTACTTCTTTTTTCATGACTCCTTCGCGCACGGTGGCCATTTGGGGGCGGCAATCGGGGTTGATAATCGTGGCGATTATATTCCCGCCGAAGGCCGGGCGAATCTGAAGGAGGAGGTTTTGTTCGTCTATCTCCAGGGAGGTGCAATCGGCGGTCAGTCCGCTTCCCAGGGCGGAGGAGACGCGGGGGCCGAGGTCGCGACCGAGGCTGGTGGCGCCCATGAGTGCGATTTGCGGTTTCTCCCGTTCAAAGAGTTTCGTCAGAATGGCGGCATGGGGCAGGGAGGTATAGGGCGCCAGGCGTGCATCGTCGAACACATGCAGCACATCGACGCCGTAGGGGAATACCTGCGGGCCGACGCCTTCCAGGGCATGACCCACGGCAACGGCTTCCAGCCTGCAATTCAGCCTGGCGGCCAGGGAGCGTCCTTTGGTGAGCAACTCCTGACTGACCTCGGCCACGACGCCGTCTTCTATTTCGCAATATACATATACATTATTCATTTCAGGCAATCGTATGATTCGTTATTAATTCTTTCATCAACTCGTTGATATGTTCGTCGGTGGGTTCCATGGTTTTGCTTTCTTTGGTTTGGAAGACCACGTTTTCTATCTTCTTCACCTTGGTGGGCGAGCCGGACAAACCGCACAGACGCACATCGGCATTTACCTCGGCCGCGCTCCATTCCTCCAGGTTCAGATAGGCGCGGGCGTTGAACAGGTGCAGATAATCCGCGTGGGCGTTTTGCTGTTCGGCGATTGTTTTGGCGTGTTTGTATTTCTGCACATAGCGTGCGTTGCGCGGTCGGCAGGCGGGGGCTGTTCCGTTTACGGTAACGACTACGGGCAGGGTTGCCTCCACCGTTTCTATGCCTCGTTCCAGGCGGCGTACCACGGTAATTTTCCCGTTTTCCACCTTCCGGATGGCCTCGGCATAAGTTATTTGTGCGAGGCCGAGTTTTTCTGCCACCTGGGGTCCTACCTGGGCCGTATCTCCGTCTATGGCCTGTCGTCCGCAGAGGATGAGGTCATAGGTCTTTATCTTGCGGATGGCCATGGCCAGGGCGTAGGATGTAGCCAGGGTATCGGCTCCGGCGAAGGCGCGATCAGTCAGGAGATAGCCCTTGTCGGCTCCGCGATACAAGCCTTCGCGAATTATTTCGGCGGCTCGTTGCGGCCCCATGGTGAGTAATGTAACGGTTGCTCCGGGGTGTGTATCTTTCAGGCGAAGGGCCTGTTCCAGAGCGTTCAGGTCTTCCGGGTTGAAGATTGCGGGCAGTACGGAGCGATTCACCGTTCCATCGGCTTTCATCGCATCTTTTCCCACGTTGCGCGTATCCGGCACCTGTTTGGCTAATACAATAATTTTCAAACTCATATTTATTTAAGATAAGATTCTAACTTTTATTTCTATTCATTCCAACGCTTAAACATCCATATCTATATGCTTTGTCTTTCCACGGAGTTCTCGTAATGCAAAAGTAATGAAAGTATCCGGTCTCACAAACGCCCCCGCCCGCCCCGCCTCGAAGGAAAGCTTCCGGGGCGTCCACCGGGGATTCCCGCCACAAAATAAATTCTTTCCGGGGACGTCCCCCCCTTGCCGTCTTTTTTTTAGTTTTCCCGAAGGTTCGGACGGAAACGACAGGAATTTTTTTATTTCCCCTCGCCGAAGCCTCCGAAAGGAGATTTATTTTTGCAGATTTCTTCCGGCAATCCTCGGGGATATTCCCCCAAAAAAAATTGGGAACCCCACGGAAAACCCAACCGGAAAGGAAAGGCTCCAAGAAAGGGGGGGCGAAACGGATAGGGGAATATGATTATCTTTGCGCAACAATTAATAAAAGGATTACACGATGAGCTATCTAATAAAACCCGAAGGATACAAGGCCTTGCTGAATCTCTCCCAAACGGAATTGGGCATAAAGAAAATCAAGGACTTCTTCCAGCAAAATCTCTCCTCCGAACTCCGCCTGCGCCGCGTGACCGCGCCGCTTTTCGTGCTGCAAGGCACCGGCGTCAACGACGATCTCAACGGCGTGGAACGCCCCGTGTGCTTCCCCATCAAAGACCTGAAGGATTCCAGGGCCGAAATCGTCCACTCGCTCGCCAAATGGAAACGACTCGTGCTCGCCGATTATCACCTGGAAGAAGGATACGGCATCTATACCGACATGAACGCCATACGGGCCGATGAAGTGCTGGGAAATTTTCACTCCCTCTATGTGGACCAGTGGGACTGGGAACGAAGCCTAAGGGAAAACGAACGAAACGAAGACTTCCTGCACGAAATCGTCCAACGAATCTATGCCACCCTGCTGCGCACAGAATATATGGTGTATGAAATGTTCCCGGAAATCAAACCCTCGCTGCCGCAACACATCGCCTTCATTCATGCCGAAGACCTGCTGCAAAAATATCCGACCCTGTCGCCCAAGGAACGGGAAGACGCCATCACAAAACACTTCGGAGCCGTGTTTGTGCAAGGCATCGGCTCCAGGTTGAGCAACGGGGAAAAACACGACGGAAGAGCGCCGGATTACGACGACTGGTCCACCCCGACCGACAGCAACCGCACGGGACTCAACGGCGATCTGCTCGTATGGGACGAACTGCTGGGACACGCCATGGAACTCTCCTCCATGGGAATCCGCGTCGACGCGGAAACACTGCTAAGACAACTGAAACTCTCCGGATGCGAACAACGAAAAGAACTCTACTTCCACCAACGCCTGCTCCGGGGAGAACTCCCCCAAAGCATCGGCGGAGGAATCGGACAAAGCCGCCTCTGCATGTTCTTCCTCCGCAAAGCGCATATCGGAGAGATACAGGCCAGCATCTGGCCGGAAGAAATGCGCAGGGAAGCCGAAAAAGCCGGTATGAACCTCATCTGAAAACACGCCATGGAAGTGAAAATCGAAGAAGGATGGAAGGAACTGATCCGGGAAGAATTCGACAAGGATTATTTCCGCCGATTGGTCGACTTCGTGAAACGGGAATACCAAAACGGCCCCGTATACCCTCCGGGGAGAGACCTGTTCAACGCCTTTCGCCTCTGTCCCCTCGGGCAGGTCAAGGTGGTTATTCTGGGGCAGGATCCCTACCACGAGGCGGGACAGGCGCACGGACTTTGCTTCTCCGTAAAGGAAGGGGTGAACCTCCCGCCTTCGCTGGTGAATATCTTTAAGGAAATAACCAACGACACGGGCCGCCCCGCTCCGCCCCACGGAGACCTGACGCGATGGGCCGAACAAGGCGTGCTGCTGCTCAACGCCACGCTCACGGTACGGGCGCATCAGGCGGGGTCGCATCAAAACCAAGGATGGGAAAGATTTACGGACGCCGTAATCCGCCGCCTGTCCGAAACCCGCAACCAAATCGTATACCTGCTCTGGGGATCCTATGCCCAACGCAAAGGAGCCATAATCAACCGTAACCAAAACCTGGTGCTGCAGTCCGTCCACCCCTCGCCCCTCTCAGCCTACCGGGGTTTTTTCGGGAACAAACATTTCAGTCAAACCAACCATTACCTGATTGCCGCAGGAAAAACTCCCGTGGCCTGGTAAGGCCACGGCGTCAATACCAGGTCTGACCCTCCCGGTAATTGCTTCGCCGATCGTACTTCAAATCCTTCAAAAGCGAGGAACTTACGGCAATGGAGAAAGAATAGAATTTATAATTCCCCACCGGATTGAAGCTGCCTGTCATGGTGAAACAGTGCAGGTTGCGTGAGAAGTTGCAGGTGAGGTAGGATATTTTTTTCGTGTCGAAATCGTAGGTTGCGTTGAAGTTGAACTGCCAGTTTTTGGTGGGCTGTATATTCCCGCTGAAGCTCAATGCGTGGGTGATCCGGTAGTCGTATTCGCGTTTGTCGTAATTAAAATCACCATACCCCAGGCTGAGGTTGTAGTTGAAGGACAACGACCAGGGTACGCCGTTTTTCCAGTATCCGTCGGCATCGGTTTCCCCCGAGGCGTCTTCCTTGGCTTTCCTCAAGCGGCCGGTTCCGCTTTGATCGGGCACCAGGTCGCGTATCTCCCCAAACTCATCGAGGGCGTCTGCGGGGAGGTTGTCGCCGGAGGTCTCCGTCTCTTCCTTTTCCGTCTCTTCCCTTATGCCCAGGAGCGCCCGCAGGGGTTTGAGCAAGGGAGCGGTTCGGAAGAAATCATTCTTGAAGGTATAGGAAAAGCTGGTGCCCGTGGAACGCAACCGCCCCAAACCCTTGCCGGCTTGAAGGCGCATGACGTCCCGGCGGTAGAAGGATCTCCGTCCGTCGGAGGTTTCGTTCACTCCATAGGTGTAGGTGTCGAATACCCCGTTCAGGTTCAGGGTATAGCTACGGGAGAATTTCAGGCGCAGGCCTACGCTCAGGTCGCTCCATTTCATGGAATCCGCCATCATGTTGTGGCTCATGCTGAGGGATAGTTTGTCTATGAGGCTAAGCTTGTCGTCCTGGGTTGAATCCCGTTGGGCGGTCCGCTTGGCCTCGATGTTATGGTCCAGGCTAAAGCTGATGTTGCCCTGCTGCCCCCTGCCGGGGACGCCGAACATCCCGTTGCTGAAGGGGGAATAGGACACGCTGCGTTCCTGCCCCTGGTTGTCTATGTAGGCGTATTCCTTGTAAAAGCCGTATCGCCCGCTGGAGAAATCGGGGGTAAACCCCAGACTCACGGACATGTCCATGCGGTGGCGAACAATGTAGTTGCTCACCAGGGGCAGAAAAGACAGAGGCTGGAAGAATCCATACAGGGTGGTGGAAGCGGAAACGGACGTGTTGTAATCGTACACCCGGTAGAAGCCGTAGGTGGTATCCGAGGGATGCATGGCGTTGGTCTGGAGGTCGTAGGCTTGTTCGGTTTTGCTGGAATACCATCGTTCGCGGTAATTGAACGAAGGGGAGATATTCAGGTAATTAAACAGGCTGAAGGTAGCGCTCACGGGTATCTGGTGCTGCATGGCGTTCTTCCAATCCCGGACAAGGCTGGACTGCATGAAGAGGTATTCCTTGGTGGAGATATTGTTCCGAAGGGATCCGGAATAGCTCATGGATATTTTCTCGTACCAACGTTCGCTGCCGATGGCCTGTTTGCGTTTGAAGGGGAAGATGCGGCTCATGCTGATGGTCACGTCGGGGAGGGTCACCGAGAGCATGGTATCGCGTCCGACCTGGTTTACGCTCAGGGTGGCGGAGAGGCTGAAGGGGTTGTTGGGGAAACGCTGGGTGATGTTCACGCTGGAGCTTTTGGTGTTTTGGGTCGAGGTGGGCGTGCTCATGCTTTGTATGTTGTTTTTGTCGTATCCGGTGGTGGCAAAGTTGATGCTGGCCGAGAAGCTGCGGTAGGGGTTGGCCTTGGCGTCCTGGGAATGTGTCCAGTAGAGTTTGAAGTCTTTCGTGAGGCTGTAATCGGGCAGGCCTTCGTCTCCCAGGCGGGTTGAGAGGTAGGAGGCGTTGAAGCTGCCGGTGAATTTATAACGTTTCCGGTAGGTGGAGCGCGCATTGCCTCCCCAGGAGCCTTTGGAATAAAGTTCACCCGTGAGGGCCAGGTCGATGTAATCGCTCAGGGCCAGGTAATATCCTCCGTCGCGGATGTAGAAGCCGCGCGTGGATTCTTCGCCGAAGGTTGGGAAAAGAATGCCGGAGGAATAACTGTCCGAGAAGGGGAAATAGGCAAAGGGCAAGCCCAGGAGGTAGATGGGAACGTCCTCGATGACCAGGTATGCGGGGCCGGTGACGATATTTTTCTTGGGGCGGACCTTGGCGCGTGTCATCTGGATATAGAAGTGCGGATGGTCGTGGTCGTCGCAGGTGGTGTATTTTCCCCCGGCCATATTCAGGATGTCGTCGCCCATCTTTTTGGTGCGTTCCGCGGTGAGGTATCCTTCTCCCTGTTGGGTGATTACGTCGGTGATGAATCCCTTTTTGGATTTGAAATTATAGCGCATGGTTTTGGATTCGTACTCTTGCCCGGCGTCTTTGAAGAGGGGGTAGCCGAATTCCACGCCGAGCGTATCGAGGCCGTATTGGGCAAACACGGCGCTACTGTCCAGGTTCATTTCGATCTGTTCCGATTCGAGTTGGATTTGTTGGTATTTCACGTTGCCTTTGCCGTAGAGGTAGGCTCGGTTGCCGGCTGTCATGATGATGGAATCGGCGGCTTGATACTCCACGGTTGCTTCCAGGGCGTTTCCTTGCGGCCCCGGGGTTTCCCGGGTAAGCGTATCGGGCGGCAGGGAAAGGCTATCGGCGACTTCCTGTGCCTGGAGCAGCAGATTACCGGCCAGGAGAAGCGGCAGGATGTATCGAATGGTTCGGGGGGGCATCTGTTTTTTTTATTGCATCTTCATGCGCAAATATAGAATAAAATGCCGAGCCTGCCGGGGTTTCAGTCTTCCAAAAAAAGTTTGCACCAGTCCTCGAAGCGTTTCAACGAAGCCGGGCCGTAGCTTGCCAGGTTGTTTTTTATTTTGTCGATGGATTTTTCCTGTCCGGGATGTGTTTTGCTGAAGAATTTATCGGCAAGGCACACGAGTTGTTCTTCCCTTGTGTGGGGGAGCATGTCACGGAGCGGCAGGGGGAGGTGTTGTTCCCGGATTTCCTCCAGGGATAAGCCGCAGCCTACGTGTCGTTCGCACACCAGGGCGTGACGCGGATAGCCTTCGGAGCGCATCAGTTCGGCGCCCAGGAATCCGTGACGGATGTATGCGTGCGGTCCGTAGCAGCAGATGCCCGGGGCGTTGCAGAGAAAGACGCCGATATCGTGCAGCATGGCGGCCTGCTCGATAAAGCAAAGGTCGAGGTTCATCTCCGGATGACGGCGGGCTATTTGCAGGGCCTTACCGGCTACATCGCGGCTGTGGGCCGACAGAATCCGGTAAGCCAGGGAGTCGGGATCGTAATATTTTGTCAGAATAGGGATATACATTGTATACGTTCGGGTGATTGATTCGTAATTAGCCGGGGATCACGGACGCTTCCGCCTTAACCGCTGAGGGCGAAGGCGGGGGGTGAGGCATCCTCGGCGACGAAGTCGGCGGGTTCGTACAGGCGGAGTATGCCTTCTGTGGCCACGGGGGAGAGGGGGGATGGGGCGGAGGGGGTGATGGGGGTTGTTTCCTGTACATCCTGTGCCGTGTCGATGAAACACGGGGATTGGGAGGATTCCCCGCTGCCGCCGGCGTGGACTTTGCCGGGACGGTACTGGGGATTTCGCCGGGAGTAAATGACTTCGTACTGATGGATATAGGAGTTGAAAAAGGTGATTATATCCTCCAGGATGTCCTTTGCTTCCCGGTCGAGGGGGGAGGTCATCTCGTTGGCCTGGTAAAAAACGTTGACGGCGTTGGTAAAGTCCGCGGCGGCGGCGTCCACCTGCCGGCGGATGGTTCGCATATTGCCCCGGTTCTTGATTTCTTCTAAGTGACGGGTTCGTTCGGTATAGATGACCTTGAAGGCTTCGTTTTCACGCTCCATGCGATGGATCATGGCCTCCATATCCAAGATGTTGACGGCCCCGGCATAGCGCGAACGCGCCGAATCCCGTATCAGGTTAAAGAGGAGTGCAGACACTTCGGTCATGGGCGCGGTGCGGACCTCGGCATATTTATCCAATAGCTCCGAAAGGAGAATACCGGCCTCGCGTGGCGTATCGTCTTCGTCGTAGGTGGCCCATTCGATGCGTCGTTTAAAGGCCATGAAGGCGATTTTGCGTTTTTCATGGCTTTGTCGGATCTGTCTGGTCTCCACGTTTCCGGCGTCGCGTTTGTAGATGGCGTCTTCTTGCTCGAAAACCCGGCAGAAGCGGTTCCATACCGGCTCTAAGGCCTCCGGCTTGATCCGTAGGCCGCGGATGTGTTCCACGATGTTCTCCAAAAGATCGAAATGTTCCGCGTTGCGGAGTTTGCCTATCAAGGTAAGATAATTTTCAATCCGTCGCATATACTTTGCTCTTTAAACAGGTTTGATTCCGGAGGCAAAGATACGCTTATTTTTTATGAAGCAAAGAAAATCGCCGTATTTTTTATACACTGCATGATTGGCTGGAATTTTTTCAACCTTGCCGATCGGGTTGGAAAGCCCCAAACGTTTTTTTCTAAGCTTTCCAACCCGATCGGAAAGCCCCGAACGTTTTTTTCTAAGCTTTCCAACCCAATCGGAAAGTCCCAAACGAATTTTTTCAGGCTTTCCAACCTAATCGGAAAGTCCCAAACGTTTTTTTTCAGGCTTTCCAACCGGATCGGAAAGCCCCAAACGAATTTTTTCAGGGAAGCAGATACGGTCGGCACGCCTTACAGGCCGGTTGGGATGGTCGTGTATCGCATCCTCTCTCCATATTTTATACCGTTAATGGCGATGGATTAAAAAAAAAACACTATCTTTGTGCGTTTTTAAAATCAAATACATATGAATCGAATGATATGGGGATTGAGTTTGCTGCTGTGTTTTTTAACGATAGGATGCCGGAGGGATTCGGCGCATTTTGTAACCGATCCGTCGATCCGGAAAATGATTTGCGGGGACTTTGAGCGTAAACAAGAGGTGCTAAAAGACGGCAACTGGTGGGAAGTGTTTCAAAACGACTTGACCACAGAGGAACGGGAGGCGCTGATGTTTCTATATGCGTATATGCCCCTGGGGGATGTGACGGATTATGATGGGGATTTTTACCTCCAAAACCTGCGCTCCTCCCTCCGTGCGCGAAAAGAAATGAGCTGGGGAAAGGAGGTGCCCGAAGCGATTTTCCGACACTTCGTCCTGCCGGTGCGTGTGAATAACGAAAATATGGACCATAGCCGCACCCTGTTTTTTGATGAACTGAAAGATCGGGTCCGGGGACTCTCCATGCAGGAGGCGGCCCTGGAAGTGAATCACTGGTGCCACGAAAAGGTGGTCTACGCCCCTTCCGATGCACGCACTTCGGCTCCGCTGGCCTCGGTGAGGAACGCCCTGGGACGCTGCGGCGAAGAATCGGTCTTCACCGTGGCCGCCCTTCGCGCGCTGTGCATCCCGGCACGTCAGGTTTATACCCCGCGGTGGGCGCACACGGATGATAATCATGCCTGGGTGGAGGTTTGGGTGGAAGGACGCTGGTGCTTTATGGGAGCCTGCGAGCCGGAACCGGTACTGGATAAAGCCTGGTTTAATGCCTCGGCATCGCGGGGGATGTTAATGCACGCCAGGGTCTTCGGACGTTACATCGGAGAGGAGGAAATCATGGATACCACCCACTGCTTTACGGAGATCAACGTGACAACCCATTATGCCCCAACCGCACGGGCCGCCGTTACGGTGATAAACCCCGATGGAAGCCCCATCGCCGGAGCCGACGTGGAGTTTAAACTCTATAATTACGCCGAATTTTACACCGTCGCGCACAAAGTGACCGATGAAAAAGGACAAGCCTTTCTTACGGCCGGAAAGGGAGATCTGCTCGTGTGGGTGCGTTGGCAGGGACGCTTTGGCCTTGGCAAGCTCTCCTTCGGCAAGGAAGACGGCCTGTGTATCGTACCGGATAAGCGCCCGGGAGATTCCCTGGCCCTGGCCCTGGATATGATCCCTCCCCCAGAGGAGGTTTCCCCGGTAGAAGTTTCTGAAGCACAGGCCCGGGAAAATCTTCGGAGGCTCGCCGAGGAAGACGCCCTTCGCAACCGGTATACGGCGACCTTTTATACGCCCGACAAAGCGCGTGCCCTGGCAAGGGAGTTAAAAACCGATGGGGAACAAATGGTCCGCCTGCTTGTTGCCGCCCGCGGGAACTGGCCCGAAATCGAAGATTTTCTGCGTCATACGCCCCGGGAGAAGCTCCACGAGGCCCTCGCCCTGCTGGAAGCCGTATCCGAGAAAGACCTGCGCGATGCGCCGGCTTCGGTCCTGGCCGATCATCTGCACCATACGCCCGGAGACCGTTCCGATCCGCATTTCCCGGCCTATGTGTTGAATCCCCGCATTGCCGATGAACGGCTCTCAGCCTATAAGTCCTTTTTCCGGGACGCCGTTCCGCCGGAGCTGAAGGAAAACGCACGGAAAGATCCGCAAACGCTGGCAAGGTGGTTCCATTCGTACATCGCCACGGACAATCGCTGGAACCCGCAAACAATCCCCATGCTGCCGTCCGGCGTGTGGAAAGCCCGTGTGAGCGATACCCATTCCCGAAACATAGGCTTTGTTGCCCTCCTGCGCGCAATGGGCGTTGCCGCAAGGATCGAACCCGTGACAGGGAAAGTAGAATACGCCCTTGCCAAGGGCCCCTGGGTGGAAGTAGACTGGACCGGCTCGCGCCCCATCCTCCCCGAAGGGGGCCGGGTGAAAGCCTCCTATACGCCCACGGGCGCAATCACGGACCCCGTCTATTTCAGCCACTTCACCCTGGCGCAAATGGGAGACGAAGGGACACTCCAAACACTCCGCTTTGAACCGGAGGCCCAAACCGATATGGGCTCCGGCAGCCGCTGGAGTCGGTTGATGAAAGATGCGATGCCCATCGACGAAGGAAATTATCTCCTCATAACAGGAACGCGAATGGCTAAAGGCCACGTGCTGGCGCAGTTGACTTCCTTTCGTATCCTCCCTGGCCGTACAACGGAAATAAGGCTTCGGATGCGTGAAGACACGGACGACATTCAAGTCTTGGGCAGCATGGATGCCGAAAGCGTCTTCCAATTAGCTGCAAACGGTGAGGAAACAACGATACTTCAAGCTACCGGACGAGGCTATTTTGTGCTGGGTATCCTGGGCATTGGTCAGGAACCTACGAATCATGCCCTGCGTGACCTATCTGCCTATGCCAAAGAGTTTGAGGCTTGGAATCGTCCCCTGTTATTGCTCTTCCCCCACGAGCAGGATCGGGAGATGTTTCGCCAGGAAAGCTTCGGGCGGTTACCTTCCACCATCACCTGGGGCGTGGATGCGGAACACCGTATCTCCGACAGGCTCGCCTCCATGCAAAGATCAGGCCCCCAGGGTCTTCCCGTCTTCGTGATTGCCGACAGCTTTGGCCGCATCGTTTTCTTCTCCCAAGGCTATCGCATCGGCCTGGGCGCCCAGATGCTTCAGACCATCGGGAAACTATAAAGACCGTCCCGTGGCGTAACCCGATCCGAGGCTCATCCATTTCTTGAACTCCGCCGCCCGGTTTTTGCTCACGTATACCCGCTCCGGAGTGTCCGTCGAAAGGGTGAGCAACAAACGTGAATCAAACCATATCGTAATATGAGTCACGGCCCTGCGTGCAATAACAAACTGCTTGTTGGCACGGAAGAACATTTGCGGATTCAGGCTTTGAAGAATCATATCCAAGGATTTATTGAAAAGAATGTTTTGCCCGTCTTTGAGGAAAAGCTGCGTTTTTTCGTTGTTGGTATAAAAACAAACGATGTCCGGTATATGCACGGGGATCAACTTGTCGTTCAGCGGAATAAGCAGAATATCGGAGTATCGGGTGAGGAATATTTCCTGGAGTTGGGAGAAATGCGAGAGGAGCTTTTGCCAATTCAGTTGCTTGTTAAATTTAGAGAGCGCACGCCTCACATCATCTTTTCCGAGAGGTTTCAGCAGGTAATCAATGCTGTTCAGTCGAAAAGCCTTGAGCGCATACTTCTCGTGAACCGTGGTAATCACAACGGGAATCTCCGTCTCTATGTAGTGAAAGATATTGAAAGCCAAACCATCAGGCAACAAGACGTCCATAAATATCAAATCCGGCAACGGATTGGATTCCAACCAAGTGATCGTTTCAACAACGCTGGTTGTCTTTCCTGCAACATGAATATCGGAGGATATATTTAGAAGTATATGTTTCAGATTATCAAAGGATGGTGTGTCATTTTCGATTATCAGTACATTCATATCAACTTATCTGGGACATGGCTTATTTTCTTCCTTCATAGTTCAAAATGAAACGGGGTAAAGATATTAATTTATCTTACAGAAATTGCCGGATATTTTTTCGTTTTAACCGCTTTGTTTTTCGTTTTGGCAGAATTATCCCTTAAGTGTTCATCTATTCATTATAATATTGCGACGTTTTTTATAACAAAAAATAGGAATTAAATATGGCCTTGGCTTCTTTCTTGTACGCGAGTATCGGGGAAAAGCGCCGGCCATATTTTATTATTCGATACCTTTGTTGAAATACAATCCTCAAACAATCACGCCATAGATGAAAAATAAAGATTTCAGTTTCCGCAAGCGTTTAGTCAGCTTCAAATACGCTTTCAGAGGTATTGGTCAATTATTCCGACACGAGCACAACGCATGGATCCATGCGTTTATCGGCATCGTAACCGTGATGGGGGGATTCTTATTCGGGATCTCTTGTGCGGAATGGGTGGTGATTATTCTCGTATCAGGAATGGTCTTAGCTGCCGAAACATTCAACTCTTCCATAGAAAAATTAGCCGATATGGTTTCTCCGGAATATAGCGAAGCTATCCGGAATATCAAAGACTTATCTGCCGGCGCTGTCCTTTTTGCCGCCATTGCTGCCGTTCTTATCGGGCTTATCATCTTCCTTCCCAAACTGATAGATTATTTCACACCATAAGATAATTCCTCATGCACTATGCAAAATTTCAAAGGGGAAGACAAACTTATAAGGTGTGTGTATGTAAAAAAAAGAAAGGGAGCGATTCGTTAACGAATCACTCCCTTTTCAATCAAGGA
>JAITKB010000009.1 GCA_031278605.1 Tannerellaceae bacterium | reverse complement strand
ACGGAGAAATTTATTTTTCCGTACGGAGAGATAAATTTTTCCGTACGGAGAAATTTTCTTTCGAGTGAGATAAATTTATCGCTGACTGCTAAGCGGTTACATTTTCAGCCTCGAAATGTAAAAATTGACTAATATTAAGGAATCTTCCATGGTGGGTTTCCAAAGAAAAAGCCCTGTGCCGCAAAGGTGCGACACAGGGCATTTTCTGTTTTCTTTTTTTTGGGGGGGGAAGGCCTTAGAGAGTTTGATCATTTCATAGCATTTCATTTGCTTTCCGAGCCATTGAATCGAAAATCCCGGAAGACTGACGAAGCATCAACCCAAATCAAGAAAGGACAGTCATAAGGCATAATTAAATTTCAACAACCGGCCCGAATACGGAGAAAGAAGGAGGCGATAAGGGTAAGCCGCAGTCAACGTGCCAATGCTCGTTTCGCCCGAGCGCAAGTCGGTGCGTTCGGCGGGTTGGTTGTCTGCGATCCCCATTGCCTGGAAAGCATTTGCAGGGATATATACGTCCACCTCCCGTTCGATAGAGTCGAAGTTGGCCACAACCAGGATGACCTCCTTTTCGTAATACCGCAAAAAGACATATTGGCGGTCGGAATTGAAGCGGGGATTGGCGATATTGGCATACATCAGGTCGTAGAAGGCGCCCTGCACAATGGCCGGCTCCGTCCGGGCGACATGCAACAGCCAACGGTAGGTCTCGCGCAAGGATTCCTGCTCGCCGCTCAGCGGCTTCCCGGTGAGTTGATTCCGCACGCTTTCCATGCTCCAATAGTCGAAGATGCTTGTGCGCCCGTCCCGTCCGCTATAACCCTCTTCGTCCATTCCCCGCTCCCCCAATTCCTGCCCGCTGTAAATCATAACGGGATTGGTATTCATAAGGGTAGCCACGATCATTCCGGGAATTCCGGGACGGGCATCGCCGGCAAAGAAATCGGAAGCAATGCGCTGCTCATCGTGGTTTTCAAGAAAATTCAGCATCTGAGACTGCATCCCCTCCACACTCTGCCAACATCCGGTGATGGCCCCGGCCGGGCACTGGCGACATATCACGGATCGAAGGGTATCGTAAAGCCCCACTTTATCGTACAAATAGTCGAAATGCCCGTTGTGCAGATAGTTGCGATATTCCGCCGGATTATAGATTTCGGCAATGAAAACAAGCGCATATTCCCGCTTGAGTTGCGGAATAACCCATCCCCAAAACTCAACCGGCACCATCTCTGCCATATCACAGCGGAAACCATCCACCCCCTTGCCCGCCCAAAAGCGAAGAATATCCAGCATTTTCTTCCAAGTGTCCGGGACCGGATAAAAACAAGGCTTCTTCCCGTGCAGGTAGTCGATGCCGTAATTCAGTTTCACGGTTTCATACCAGTCGGTTTTGCACACATGGGGAGTAAAACGGTTGTTGCCCGTTGCTTTAGCCGGGAACTCACTGTACTCCAGCCCGTGATCGGAATGTTCGAAATGGAGCGAAAGGGGATAACCGGGGATATAGTAAAAATTATTGCCGGCCTCGAAAGCCACGGAAGTATTATCGTCTTGCCCCAAATCCCTCACATAGGGATGCCGGGCGTCCGAGCGATATTCGCGGGACACATGATTCGCCACGAAATCAATAATGACCTTCATACCCGCCTCGTGGGTCCGTTTCAGCAACTGCTCAAACTCCTCCATCCGCTGCGGTACCTGCTCCGCCAGATCCGGATCTACGTCATAATAATCCTTGATGGCATACGGCGAACCGGCCTTCCCCTTCACAATGGCGGAATGGTCCTTGCGTATACCCCAGGCGGAATAGTCGGTCTGGGTGGCATGCTCTATGACACCCGTGAACCAGATGTGCGTGATGCCAAAGGCTTCCATCTTCTCCAAAAGGGAAGACGTGAAAATGGAAAACTTGCCTGCGCCGTTTTCCGCCATACTCCCATTCTTCTTCAACAAATCGTTCAGGTTCCCGAATAAACGGGGCAGTACCTGGTAAATAATCATTTTTTTCATCTTCTTTATCGGTTTAAAAGGTCTATGATTCTGCCGGAAGTCAAAGGTATATCCCGGTATGTCCAAATGTTGTTCCACCGTAGCTTTGTCGAAAGCATAAATCGCTGCATTATACCCAATATCGGCAATGGACGCTACGTTCTCCAGGTCGAAGGTTTTGTAGGCTTCCGTTTCCTCCGTTTCTATCAGGATATCACATATTTTCCGGTCTTCCAGGGTGTTGGCCCTGAATATATAGTGGTAGGATCGTTCGGCAATCCCCCAGAGGGTTTGTTTGTATTTATGCGGGATCAGCGGGCTAACGTTCACACCAATTACCCGTTCACATTCTTCGCGGATAGGGGATACGGGAAAATTACGGAACAAACCTCCGTCCACGTAATGGAGGCCGTTTATTTCTACAGGGCTGAAAATAATGGGGATGCTACAAGAGGCTACAACGGCCTCCGCGATGGGTCCGCTTCTGAATTCCCGGCTTTTCCCGTTGTCCAGATCGGTGGCGACTACCACCAGCGGTGTTTTCAAATCTTCAAATCGTTTGGCGCGTAGGTTGCGTTCGAGGAAGGAACAAAAGCGTTTGTTGTCGAACAAGCCGTCTTTCGGTATCTGCAATTGGGCGAACTCCGAAAAATCCCGCCCCGTAAACAACTCCTGTATCTCGGAAGCCGAATAACCGTCGGCAAACAAAACCCCGGCAATCGCCCCGGCGCTTGTCCCGGAAATAACATCCGGCCTCAGCTTACATTCTTCCAGCAACCTGAATACTCCAATATGTGCGAAGCCTTTAGCCCCTCCTCCACTGAGAGCCAATCCTAATTTGTATTTCTTTTTATTAAAACGAATACGGTTCATAAAAAAGACATTCTTTAGTTTTCTCAAAGATGCATCTTTTTCTTTAATTAACATTAATATTGCGCAAATTGTTTTGTATCTCTTGTATTTTTGCAGCGTTTTCAAATAATTAATCTCAAATTATCATATCATGATTACAAGTATTTTTTGGTTTATTCCCGTAGCGTCCATGCTGGCGCTGTTGTTTGCCTGGTACTTCTTCAAGCAGATGATGAAAGAAAGTGAAGGAACCCCTTTGATGGCTAAAATCGCCTCGCATGTGCGAACGGGCGCCATGTCGTACCTGAAGCAGCAGTACAAGATCGTGTTGCTTGTCTTTCTGGTTTTGGTAATCCTGTTTTCAATTATGGCTTTTGGCTTCGGAGTGCAGAACGGATGGGTGCCCCTTGCTTTCCTGACGGGAGGATTCTTTTCGGGACTGGCCGGTTTTCTGGGCATGAAAACGGCAACCTATGCCTCTGCACGTACCGCACATGCCGCCTCCAAGTCGCTCAACAAAGGATTGCAGGTGGCCTTCCGTAGCGGCGCCGTGATGGGCCTGGTGGTGGTAGGCCTAGGATTGTTCGACATCTCCCTCTGGTATGTCGTGCTGAACTGGTTCATCCCGGAAGATCTGGCTGACCCTACCCATAAGCTGGCTATCATTACGACCACCATGCTTACCTTCGGTATGGGAGCCTCCACCCAGGCGCTCTTTGCCCGTGTGGGAGGAGGGATCTACACAAAAGCCGCCGATGTAGGCGCCGACCTGGTAGGGAAAGTGGAAGCGGGCATCCCGGAAGACGATCCGCGCAACCCGGCAACCATCGCCGATAACGTAGGCGACAACGTAGGCGACGTAGCCGGCATGGGCGCCGACCTCTACGAATCGTATTGCGGATCCATCCTGGCAACCGCCGCCCTGGGCGCCGCCGCTTTTACCGCATCCGGCGAAGTGGAACTCCAATACCAAGCCATCGTTGCCCCCATGCTGATTGCCGCCGTGGGCATTATCCTTTCCATTATCGGCATCTTTGCCGTACGCACCAAAGAAAACGCCGGCATCAAGCAATTGCTGAAAGCCCTGGCAACGGGAACGAATCTCAGCTCCGCGCTGATTGCCGTCTCTACCTTCGCCATCCTTTACCTCCTGGGCATACAGAACTGGGCCTGGCTGGGATGCTCCGTTGTTGTCGGCTTGCTGGTAGGAATCGTGATCGGACAAGCCACCGAATATTATACTTCGCAATCCTACAAGCCCACCCAACGCGTATCGGCCTCCGGACAAACAGGTCCGGCTACGGTGATCATCTCCGGCCTGGGGTTGGGGATGCTTTCTACTTCTATCCCGGTATTGTCGGTTGTGGTAGGTATCATTGCCTCCTTCCTCTTTGCCTCCGGATTCGATTTCTCCAATACCACCATGGGGCTTTACGGCATTGGCATCGCTGCCGTGGGGATGCTCTCTACCCTGGGTATTACACTGGCTACCGACGCCTACGGGCCGATTGCCGATAATGCCGGGGGAAATGCAGAAATGGCCGGACTGGGTAAAGAAGTACGGAAACGTACCGACGCCCTCGACTCGCTGGGGAATACCACAGCCGCTACGGGAAAAGGATTCGCCATCGGCTCGGCTGCGCTTACAGGCTTGGCATTACTTGCTTCTTATATGGAAGAAATCAAAATAGGATTGCTGCGACTGGGAGAAACCACGCTGGAATTTGCCGACGGACGCATCGTTGAAATAGCGAAAGCGACTTTCTCCGACTTTATGACTTATTACGACATCACCCTGATGAATCCCAAAGTTTTGGTTGGCATCTTCCTCGGCTCCATGATGGCCTTTGTGTTCTGCGGCCTGACGATGAACGCCGTCGGACGTGCAGCCGGACACATGGTGGAAGAAGTGCGTCGGCAGTTCCGCGAAATAAAAGGTATCCTGACCGGCGAGGGCGAACCGGATTATGCCCGTTGCGTGGAGATCTCCACCAAAGGCGCACAAAGGGAAATGATCGTGCCGTCTATCCTGGCCATCGTCGCCCCGATCCTGACCGGCCTTATCTTTGGAGTAACCGGCGTGGTAGGTCTGCTGATTGGCGGATTGAGCACCGGATTCGTGCTGGCCGTCTTCATGGCCAATGCCGGAGGAGCTTGGGATAACGCCAAGAAATACGTGGAAGAAGGAAACTTCGGAGGCAAGGGCGGCGACGTACATAAGGCTACCGTAGTGGGCGACACGGTGGGCGACCCTTTTAAGGACACCTCCGGCCCCAGCCTCAATATCCTGATTAAACTGATGAGTATGGTCTCTATCGTGATGGCCGGACTGACCGTTGCATGGAGCCTGTTCGGCTGATCAAAAGAAGGAAATCCCTAAAAACCCAAAACATACCCAGGAGGGCGCCTACGTTTTGTTCGTAGGCGCCCTCTTTTGCGTTGCGGCCTCTTTGCTCAGCGCGCCTGCGGGGGCCGGCAGCAAAGGACAATGAAAGGACTTAGCAGCAAACCGGCCCGTCCGCCGTGGCGAATCAACCCATTCAACAAACGACAACAAAGGCCCCAAAGCAAACTGCGCCGGCGGGTGTTGTAAAACCCTTTCCCAACCGACAACGTATAAGCGTGGGGCGACAAAAACCTGCGATAATCCCGGATCGGCAGGATACGTTCCGCCCAGTTGCCGGTTTCCGGGTCGCAGGTATTATGGGCGTCCGCCGGGACAGGCAGCGAGGCGGCGTCGATTGCCTTTTGTATGTCTTCGTAGATCATGCCCCGTGTACGGCCGGCCCACAGGGCGGTCTCTTTGGGGGAGAAATGCGGCGCATATCGGCGAATGAACGCTTCGCGCCGACTGAGATAACCGCAGCCGGTCGTCCTGCCCCATTCGCAGTCGTTCATGAAACGATGCAGCCTGTGTTTCACCCAGGGATTGAAAGGCGTGGATGCCGTGGTGAAGATCAAGGGCATCCTGGGGTTGATTGTGCACAAAACGTTCAGGAAACCAGCTGGGTTGTACACATGTTCGATCAGATCGGTGGCGATCAAAAGATGCGGCCTCAGCTCCTGAGCGCGGCAATAGGCAAGCAATGTGTCGGCGTCTCCGCTTAGGATCACATCCGGGCCGGAGCCTGTTTGTTGTTTCAGGGCCTTTACGGTATCCACCGAGAGGGGATTTCGGTCGATGTAAATCACTTGGGCGAAGCCTATTGCCTTGGCCAGTATGCTGAGGAATCCGCTTCCTCCGCCATAATCCACCAGGGTGAGGCCGGAGGGTTCAAGCCCTGTGGCCTTCAGTCCACAGGCGAGGCAGTGTGCGAAGATCTCCAGGTAATAGTCCAGGAAGGGACGCATGGCGTGGATGTAACGTTTGTTGTAAGGGCTGATGGGGAGGGCGTTGTAGTCGATCTGCCGCAGTCGGTCGGCCCAGCGGGCGGCAGCCGAATGAAAAGGCTGTCCCGGTGGGTCGGGACAGCCTTTATCCGTTGCGGTGGGATTATTTCTTTTCAAACACCGCATCGAAAGCATGTGCAGAAGGCTGGAAGTCGATTTGTTTCGTGAACGCGCAGGATTCGCGGGCGCCGTGTTCGCGGTCCATGGCGCTGTCTTCCCATTCGATGGATAGAGGTCCCTGGTAGCCGATGGCGTTGAGGGCGCGAATGATCTCCTCGAAATTGATCTTCCCCCGTCCCAGACTGCGGAAATTCCAGTAGCGCCGCGAATCGCCGAACGTTACATACCCGCCGAACACGCCAACCGGCTTCGGCGTATCGCTCCAGTAGACGTCTTTCATGTGTACATGGAAGATGCGTTCGGGGAATTGATAGATAAAGTCGACATAATCGACGCCCTGATAGCCCAGGTGACTGGGGTCGTAATTGAAACCGAAGGCCGGGTGCCATTCGAGGGCATCCAGGGCGCGTTGGGCGGTAAGGGTGTCGAAGGCGATTTCCGTGGGATGCACCTCCAGGGCGAAACGAACGCCGAGTTTGTGGTACTCATGCAGGATGGGGAGGAAGCGGCTGGCGAAATCCTCATAGCCTGCTTCGATCAGCGATTCGGGAACGGGCGGGAAGGAATAGAGATACTGCCAGATAGAGCTGCCGGTGAAGCCCACCACGGTATCCACGCCCAGGGCTTTGGCGGCGTGTGCGGTGCAAATCAGTTCGTCCGAGGCCCGATCCCTGACGCCTTCCGGGTCGCCATCGCCCCAGATATAGTCGGGCAGGATGGATTGGTGTCGGAAGTCGATCGTATCGCAGACCGCCTGACCGATCAGATGGGTGGAGATCGTGCGCACTTCCATCCCGTGGGATCCCAGGAGGTTTTTGATCCCCTGATAATAGGCCGCATCGGTGCGGCGAACGTCCAGATGATTGGGGAGCCCCAGCTCCAAACCGTCGTAACCGAAGGATTTTGCCTTTTCGCAAATCGTTTCCAGCGATAAATCACCCCATTGCAGGGTGTACAAGGTGACAAGTCGTGCCATTTCTTTGAATTTTAGGATTAAACAATGTGTCGTGATAAATTTGTTACAAAGCTAACGAAATCCCGCGGTATTTTTCCCTTCTTTTCTTCGGTTTTTCTTTTGAATGTCGGGGCAAACCTTCCCCTGTTGAGGGTCGTCGTTTCCTTACGCCGCCTTGCCCCTGTTTCGGGCAAGTCCGTGTAAGAGGACCTCCACCTCCAACGAAAGGCCAACGAAGGCGTCCGATAAAGGTTAAGAACCCCAAAAATTTTAAGACAAATGTTATGACTGTGTCCGTGACCATCGCCCGCATCCTGCGAGGTGTTCTCACGGTGTCGGCTCCGCTGAAAAAAGTTTTTTCAAGGGAGTGTATACTGTCGGCTCCCTTGAAAAAAGTTTTTTCAGCGAAGTGTATACTGTCGGATTCCTTGAAAAAAGTTTTTTCAGCGAAGCAGACACTGTCGGATGCCTTGAAAAAAGTTTTTTCAGCGAAGCAGACACTGTCGGCTGCCTTGAAAAAAGTTTTTTGGAGTGAGCCGATACGATCGGCTCCTCCCAAAACGCCCCGGCGGACCTTTCCGATGGAGTCATCAAAGGCCACGGGCCTCAAACGGAGCTTGGGGGGATATAAAAAAGAATCCGCTCGATGGCTATCGGCGGATTCTTATCGTGTGGGTAATCCCTAAAAATAACGGGACAAAAAAGCGGATGCAATCATCGCCTGTCGCCCACCGTGGGGCTTGTTCGACGAGGGAACCAGACCTTCATTTTGCCCTCCCCGCGGTTGGACCAGGCATAGTAGGGAATGAAGGTTGCCGACCCGTTTCGTATCACGGAGACGCCATTCAGCAGATCCGGCCTTTTTTCCACCGTGTAGGTGTCGTTCGGATCGAGGGAAATGGCGTCGAAATGCCCGCGATTATCCGTTTCTTCGGCGCAATACACCAACGGACCATAGGAGAGGGCCAACAAGCCCCGGTCGGCTTCCACCCCGGGGTGGGCTTCGATGCAGTGGACCTGCATGGGGAGGTTCAATTCGATGCGATCGTCCCCCGTGAAGCGGCCCGAAATTTCCACGTAGCCGTTTTGTCGTTTCCCCTCGACCCTTTCGCCGTTCACCCAAAGGGCGTAGCTTTCGACCTTGCCCACGGGCCGTGACGTGTAGAGGGAGCCGGGCGAATCCTCGTTGACGGCCCAGGCCGGGATGCGTATGCGGAGCGTCAACCCGCCGGCGTTTCCCCGGGTCGACACCCGGAAGTTTACCTTCCCGTCCCAGGGATAATCCGTCTCCTGGGTTATGTCCACGCAACGACGACCCAGGGGAATCTCGGCCTTAGCCGATACGAACAGATTGACATACACCGTGTCGCCCTGCGTGGCGTAAATCAGACTCGGAAGGGATGGAAGGAAGCGGATCAGGTTCGTGGGGCAACACGAACAGTCAAACCAGGGCTGTCGCGTCTTCTTGCCTTGATTGAACGCATACCATGCGTCGGCCTCCAGGGGGTTCGGATAGAAGAACTCCGTCCCCTCCAGCGAAATCCCGGCAAGCAGCGCATTGTAGAGCGTGCGCTCGATGACGTCGTAATACGTTGCTTCGCCATAGATACGGAACATGCGCTCGCCCCAGTAGACGCTGCCGATAGACGCGCAGGTCTCGGCATAGGCCGTGAGGTTGGGGAGTTCGTAATTTGCGCCGAAAGCCTCCCCTTGGTGGCGTGCGCCCAAGCCCCCGGTGAGGTACATCTTCTTGTGGGTCATGTTCTCCCAAAGCCTGTGGACCGAAGAGCGGTAGGCCGAATCGGAGTATAGGGCCGCAATGTCCGTCATGCCGGCGTAGAGGTAGAGGGCGCGTACGGCATGACCCGTCACCTCTTCCTGTTGGGTAACCGGAAGGTGATCCTGACTGTACGGGCCGCGCAGCCTGCGACGTGTAGCGTCGCCACGGAGGTCGAGGAATTTGCGGGCAAGCCTCAGGTAGTCCTCCTTGCCGGTAATCCGGTAGAGCTTGATCAGGCCGGTTTCCACAATCTCATGCCCCGGGACTTCGTTGCGGGTCGTATCACCGAATACACGGACCAGCAGGTCGGCATTGCGGAGGGCAATATCCAGGAAGTTGCGCTTGCCGGTTGCCAGAAAGTGCGCCGAAGCCGCTTCAAAGAGGTGCCCGCTATTGTACAGCTCGTGACTCATCCCAAGATCCGTCCACCGCTCGCCCGGGGAGACCCAGTCGGCGGGCGGATGCATCGGATCAATGCTGCGCCAGGTCGTCAGATAGCCGTCGGACTCCTGACCCAGGGCCACCAGGGCGATGATGGAATCCACATAAGCCTCCAAATCTGCATCGGGGACGCTGACAAGCGAACAGGCCGCCCCCTCGATGGTTTTGTAGACGTCCGTGTCGTCAAACGGCATGGCCCCACGCGTAAGGCCAGGCTCGCCTTGCAGGACGCGTGCCACGGTTTGGAAATTTTCAAAGCGTCCTTCCGTGTCGCATTTGTCGAAGGCATAGCCAAGGGTCTTCTCCCGGAGGGTTTGTATGCGCGGCAGCCAGAAAGCGTCCGTGAGTTGCACCCGGGTGAGGCTCACCGGTTGGATGGGATAGTCCGCGTAAGCGGTCGGAAGACCCCGCCGCTCACAGGCCGTAAGGCAAAGGGCCACGGCAAACGATAGAAAAATATACGTTTTCATCGGAGTAATCCATATTAATAGCCCGGATTCTGCCGCAGATTGCCGTTCGACAGCAGTTGCTTCTGCGGAATGGGATAAAGGTTACAGTGTGCGTCGCCATCCTTGTCGTGCGAAAACCAGGATTTGGTGGTGAACACCCCAAAGCGAATCATATCCTGACGCCGCCGGCCCTCCTGGGCAAATTCCCATCCCAGCTCGTCCAACATTCGGCCCAAGACAATATCCTCTCCTCCTTCGGAGACAGGCTCCAAGAGGTTATCCCGTCGCCCATAATCGTAGCAACTGCCCCCGGCAAGCTCCCCGGCCGAGACCAGGGCCTTGGCGGGATGCCCGGTGAAGTTGCGTTCGCGCACCTGCGTGACGAGTTGGGCCGCCTCCGTGGCTTCGCCCTTTCGCAGCAGGGCTTCGGCCTTCATCAGCAGGACGTCCGCATAACGAAAAAGCGGCCAGTCGTTGCTCAAGCGGTTCGTGATACCCTGTGCATACTCAAACTTCCCCCACCGGTATCCGTGTATTTCCTGCGACTCGTCGATGCTCGGCACCTCGTTGACGTATTCGAGCGGCTGACCGCTCAAGCTCCCCATGGTGCAAAGCAACGGATTGCCGGAAGCATCGTACTGCAGGCCCCGGATGAAATTGTCGGCGAGGCGTTCATCGTCGGGATCAAAGGTGTCGATATACTGCGGAATGCAACATACGCCGCCCCAGGGCGCCGACTGGAAGTTATACGTAGCCTGGCTGGAAGGCTGGAGGGTGTAAAGATGGAAGTCGAACGCATTCCAGTCCGTAACGTACGTCTCGTCGATAGCCAGCCCCAGGATGATCTCCCTTGAATTTTCGTTCCGGGTGACAAACACCAAACGTTGCTCCGCCTCCAGGGCGTAACGGTTGGCGTCAATAACCCGGTTGCAGGCTTCAATGCACGCGTCCCATTCGGTGAAGGCTCCCTCGGAAAACACCTCCGCATTGAGGTAGACCTTGGCCAACAGGGTATAAGCCGCCCACTTATTGAAGCGTCCGTAGTAGTCGCCCCCGGTCTCCTCGCTCAGCAGAGGGAGATTGGCGGTTATTTCCTCGACAATAAACTCGTAGACCTCCCGGCGCGTGCTTTGTTCGGGCAGGTATCCCTCGGGCACGTCGAAACGGGTAACCAACGGGATATTCCCAAAGAGATCCACCAGGATGTAATAGTAGGAAGCCCGCAGCACCTTAAGCTCGGCCACCACGGCGTCCTCGTTGGCGGGCAAGTTGATCTCGCCCGATTCGATCTGGTAGAGCACACGGTTGCAGGCATTCACGCCCACGTAAGTGCGTTCCCAGGACTGGACGCAAATATCGTCTTCGGAGGTCCACTTATGCTGATGCATTCGTTTGTAAATACCGCCATCCACCCATCCGTTGGGGCGGGCCGGTATGACGTCCTGGTCGGAAGACAGCATCTGCGCCCGCGCCACGCCGTTCCAGAGAAGAAGCGTTTGCCGCCAGGGGACGTAGGCCGACCCCAAAAGCGCGGAAAGATCGTCGCCCGAAGGTTGAAACCCTTCGGCAATGATGTTGTGAAAACTCCGGTCTTCCAGTTGGGTACAACCCATGAGGACGGAGAAGGCAAACAGGAGGAATCCTAAGATAGTTGTTTTCATTTTTTGTTGCTTGTGATTAAAGGGTTAGAAACTGAGGTTAACGCCCAGGGTAAAGGAGCGGATGTTGGGATATTGATCGCGGTTATCGTATCCGGGATTGAGCCCGGAGCGGGAAACCTCGGGGTCGGTACCCTTGTAGCCGGTAAGCGTTAGCATATTGAGCCCGGACAGGTAAACCCGAAGGGATTGAATATGTCGGAGGCCCCCGCCGCCGGGCAAGGTATATCCCAGGGTGATGTTATCAATCTTCCAGTGATCCCCATCCTCCACGTAGTAGCTGTTGAACTCCCCGGGGACGGAAGGATCCAGCGGACGTTTTCCGAAGACCGGATCCGAGGCCGATTTCAATTTGTTCCAGTCCTGCCGGTTGTTATTTTCGTAAAACATCCGCGCGCAGTTGATGATCTGGTAAGCAAAAGCGCCGCGCATGGTGACCGAGAAGTCGAACTCCTTAAAGCGAAGGGTGTTGTTCCACCCGGCATAGAAGCGCGGGAGGCCGTTGCCGATGACCTGTTTGTCTTCAAAGGAATGAGCGAACTCATCCCAGGGCACGGGATTTCCGTCCTTGTCGGCATAGATCCATTTCCCGTCGTCGCCGATGTCTATCACCCGGTATCCATAGAAATCCCCCACAGGCCCGCCGATTTTCACGATATGCGATTCGGTCTTGATCGGCTCCTGAATCCATCCGGCCATGAAGTAATCGCTGGAAGCCCGGTAGAGTTCGTTGGACAAACTCTTGAGCTTGTTTTCATTGGTGGAAAAGGTCAAGATCGAGTTCCAGGTCAGCTCTTTTTTCCGGACAGGCACCAAGTGGAGGAGGATTTCCATACCCCGGTTGGTCATCACCCCTACGTTCGCCCGGGTGCTGGTATACAGGTTGGGGGGCGAAGGGACGGTGTAGTCGTAGAGCAAACCGTTTATTTCGCGGTTATAGAAATCCAGGCTTCCCCCAATCCGGCTATCGAGGATACTGAAATCAAGGCCGATGTTGGTCTCCCGTTTTTCTTCCCATCGCAGATTGGGGTTGGGATTCTGCGAAGGTTGCAGGCTACGGATCCACGTCCCGTCGGAATAAAAGTAATCGCCGTAGCTGAGCAGGGACATTCCCAGGAAGGAATCGCTGGGCTGACTGCCCGTTACGCCATATCCGGCGCGTAGCTTCAGGTCGTTGAATACGGTTTGTTCCTGCATGAAGTCTTCTTCGGTCATTCTCCAGCCCAAGGAGAGCGAGGGGAAAGTACCCCAGGGATTCTTCGTGCCGGCCAACTGACTGGCAGCCTCGTGCCGCAGTGCGGCCATGAAAAGGTAACGATTCCGAAAGGCATAGGAAAGTCGTCCGAAGAAACTGATCAGGTTTGTTTGCAGCCGGTAGCTGTAATTCTCGGCCAGGCCTTCTTTCGCCGCATTGCCTGCGCCGATATTGTTGTAGCTGTAAACATCGCTAGGGAAGTCCCAGTTCCGTTCGTACTGATTGCTGTAATCCGTTCCCTGATAAGTATAGCCGCCCAGGAAAGAGACGTTGTGATTCCGGAAGTGTTTATCGTATTGCGCGGTAAGTTCCAGCAGCTTGGTCATATCCGTTGTCGCTCCCACGGCGGCATAGCCGTTCCTTCCGTCCCGGAGCGTAGAGGGATGCTGTTTGGTTTCGTAATATCCGCCATACTGATGCTTCTTGTCATAAGACAGAAGCGCCTTGAGGGTAAACTCCCGGAGGGGATTGAAAAGGATGTTTGCATTGAAACGTGTTTGGGTGAGGTCTTGCCTGCCGTCTGTTTCGTAGAGTTGGCTCAAGGGGTTTTCGTATTCAAATATCCCGACGTTCTGATACCAGCTCCCGTCGTCATTCCGGATCGGCTCGGTAGGATTGTGAATCAGGGACTGTCGGTAGATATAGGTCTGAAACGATCCCCCGTCGGCGGTAGAGGTATAATCCGTTTGGTTTCCTATCAATCCGACATTGATTCGCAGTTTCTCATCGAACATGCTGTGATTTATTTCAGCCCGCCCCGCAAAGGAACGCCTGTCCGACTTTTTGAAGATACCTTCCAGGGAGCGGTAGTTCAGGTTCACGATGTAATTGGTTTCCGTAGTCCCTCCCTTGAAGGATAAATTATGCACGTGGCTGAAAGGCGTACGCGTGATTTGCTCGAACCAGTCCGTAGTGGCTCCCAAGTCCCAGGCGGCATCCCTTGTTCCATTGGCAATTTCCCTTCGGTAATCTTCCGCGTTGCTCATCTCCAAACGTTTGACAATGGATGAGCTGCTGAGGTATCCGCTGTATTCCACCCGGTTGATTTGTTCTCCCTGGGCTTTTCCGGTAGTCACCAGGATCACGCCGTTGGTCCCTCTGGAGCCGTAGATGGCGGCGGCCGATCCGTCTTTCAGCACATCAATGCGTTCAATATCTTCCGGGGCAACGGTATTGAAGTCGCCCGGCACGCCATCTATCAGGATAAGCGGGTTGGCGCTTGCTCCCAGGATGGTTGTGTTTCCGCGGAGCAGGATTTGCGTATTGCCTGTCGGGTTTCCGCTGGGGTTGGTAATCGTCAGTCCGGCCACTTGCCCCTGGATCAGCTGCCCGGCATCTTTGATTGCTCCCGAAAGGAACTGTTCCTTTTTCACCGAGCCAACCGAGCTGGTCACGTCTCCCCGGCGTTGTGTTCCGTATCCGATCACAACGACTTCATCGAGGCGTTGGTTGTCTTCTCTGAGCACGAAATCCCATTGCGTATGGTTTTTCACTTCCACGCTCCGTGTCTGGTAGCCGATATAGGATATTTCCAGCACGTCCTCCGGGCCAACCGACAGGGTGAACGAACCGTTCAGGTCCGTGACCGTTCCTCCGGGCGCGTTTTTAATCTTCACGGTAGCGCCTATGAGGGGCATTTCATAATCGTCGCGAACGCTTCCGGTCACCAGCAGCGAAGGTCGTTGCTGGGGTTCGGTGCGTTGGGGCGTCAGGATGATTCTCCGGTTATCAATCTGCCAGGAACATTCCGGAAGGATTTCCCCAAGGATGTATCCTATGGGTTTGTCGGTTACACGGATCGTTGTCCTGCGGTTGGTATCTATGGCTCTGTCATTATAGAAGAAGGTGTAATCGCTGTTCTTTTCGATACCTCGCAGAATCTCCTTCACGGTCGTATGCTCCATATTCAGGCTGATCCGTATCTCCTGCGCACGTGCCTCGGAAGTGGAAATCCGGCACAGCATGAAGGTGAGTATCCAGATGAAAAGCCTCATAAGGCGGGCGGGTGTTCCTGTTGGGGAAAGGGGTGTTCTTTTCTTCCTTTCAAAATTATTCATATTTTTATCGTGGATTTAAAATTAGACATGGTTGTTTATTAGAATCTGTTTAATAGAATCTTTGATAGGCGGATGTAGCAGCATTCGTCTATCTTTTTGTTGTGTTGTCGGATTTTCAGGTTGTGTCTTTCATGCGATTAAAATATAAGGGGTGAATACTCGGGTTCATTCTCTCGGGGTAATTTTCACGTGTCTGTCCCGGATAGTGTAGCGGATGGGGATGATGAAACTCATGGCTTTCAGTATTTCGTCGATACGTTCTCCGCGAATGGTAAAAGACATGCGTGTATTTTGGGCAAACTCCTGCGGGCAATCAATGACGAGGTTGTACCAGCCTTCCATGCTGATTCGGATATCTGCCAGGCAGTCATTGTCGAACACCAGGCGGCTCTTTATCCAGTCGATATACAGGCCGGCTTTGGCTTTATCCAAGTGTGCCGTCTTTTTTTCCTTGTGATAGGTGAGGAGTTGATTGGGTTTTAGAAGGATGTCGTGAGGGAAGGTTTTGCCGCTTATGCGCAGGCTTCCGTTCACAAGGACGGTTTCCACGAGGCTGTCGGTCGGATAGCCGGCCACGTCAAAGGCTGTGCCCAGGGCTTCGATGCGAAGGCCGGCCGCGTCGAGGTCGACCACAAAGGGTTGTTGTTTATTTTCCGCCACTTCAAAATACGCTTCGCCTTCCAGGGATACGCGGCGTTCATTTCCCCGGAACGTTTCCGGATAGGAGAGTTTCGTGTTTGAATTCAGCCAGACGACGCTTCCGTCGGGCAGCACAAAGCGTCCTTTGCTGTCCGGGGCTGTTATCAGCTGGTTCCATACGGGGTGTTTCTTGCCGGGGAAAAGGTGTGCGCTCCCATAGCCGGCGGCCAGACACAGGAGCAGGACGCCGGCCGTCCGCGCCCAGCCGGGCAAACGGTAACGAGGCGGCAAGGGCAGAGGCGCGGCATATCCTTCCATCCGGTTTCGGAAGCGTTCCAGGGCGGCCTTTTCGGAGGAGGCGTCACACAGCAGCCATAGGTCCTGCATCCGGAGGAAGTCGTTTCGGTTTTCCTCGGAGAGTCCGAGCCATTGCAGGAGTTCGGTTTCTTCTTCGGGCGAAGCGCTTCCGTCTAAGTAGCGGACCATAAGCTCATCCTTTTCTTTCGTTGTCTGATCATTCATACGGGGAAGTCTTTTGAAGAGGAATACACGGCGGAAGGCGTTTACCCTACCCCCGGGGGGGGGAAATGTTCTTTACCCGAAGAATCCCCGTTGGCTCAGGTGTTCTTTCAGTCCGCGAAGCGCTTTGGCGATTTGTTTTTCTACGGCCTTTATGCTGACGCCAAGCTGTGCGGCTATTTCCGCATTTTTCAAGCCCAGGGAACGGCTGAGGAGGAAGGTTTTTTTGCATTGCGGCGGAAGGTTTTCGACAAAACCGGCAATTGCCTCATCCAGCTCTTTCAGGAGCAGGGACTGTTCCGGGTTTTGCAGCGGGGGGTTGAAGAAGGTCCGAAGGGTTTGCCCCCGGGTTAACGGATCCGGGAGTTTCCGGACCAGGGCGTTGATGGAACGATTGTATACGGCTTTGAAGAGATAGGATTTAATCTCCTCCGTATGTTGCAGACGAAGGAGGTCTCGTTTGATCCACAGTTCCAAGAAAACATCCTGTACGATATCTTCTGCCGTGCAGGGATCGTGCACAAGGCGGCAGGCATAGGCTCGCAGGGGTTTATGGCAGTTTTTAAACAGTTTTTCTATCGTCTGAAACGTATGGGTATCTTTGGGGTTCATAATAGCCGTTCTCTATGGACGTAAAAGTATACAAAAAATGATTCCTTCGTATGCGCCTTCGTCCTTGCCCCCGCATACGGAGCCGTTCCAAAACATGCACCCGAAAAGCATGGAGGAATAAATTTCTTTTTATATTTGCACGTATAACATAGCACCCCCCACAAATCCCCCGACAGTTGATACTAACTTTTACAAATACAATAAAAATCATGAAACAGTTCATTTTAGTTTTAGCAATGACTTTACTTCCCGCCCTTGCCTTTGCGGATCGACAACCGCTTGGAACTTCCGGGGAGCGTTTTTGGGAAATAGACGGAAGCACGCTTATCCTCAGCGGCAACGGTGTGATAAGCTCTGAGGATGTGAGCCATTCCAATAGCTGGCTCGCGTACAAGGATGCGATTCAAACAATCCAAATCGGTAGCATTATCACAGGGATCACAGAGCATGTTTTCGACAATCACAGCGTTCTTACAGCCTTTGAGGTAGATTCCGATAACTCCGCACTATTCGCGGACGCGGGTGTATTATTCAGCGGTAACTTGAGCACACCCGAAAGAATAACACTTTTACGCTATCCCCAGGGGAAACCCGATACGCATTACGAAATTCCCTCCGGCGTGGTAGGCATCACAGCCGGAACCTTTACGGGTTGCAACAACCTGAGCGAGATAATCGTTGGATGGGAAGTGCCTATTTATATCGGGAATGATGCCTTTGATGCGGATATCCTCACCAATGTAACCCTTCGCATCCCCGCCTTCGCCACGGACACCTACCTGGCGGCCAACGGCTGGAAAGAGTTTCAATCTATCCGGGAACAAGACCTGTTGACCGTATCGGAATCGCGCCTTAACTTTCCGGCCGGAGGCAATACGCAGAGCATCCTGGTAACGACCAATACAAACTGGGCCGTTAGCGTTTCCGACAACGCCGCCTGGGTTAATTTCGATCCCGCCTCGGGCGCGGGCAGGGGAGCTTTGCGTATCACGGCTTCGCAAAATACCGGCGAGGCGCGTTCGGCTACGGTAACGGTAAGGGGCAATGGCCTCACCGGGAGCATCACCCTTACGCAGTCGGCGGCCGGGCAACTGAACGTGTCAACCTCAGCCATTAGCTTCACCAACGAGGGCGGGACGGAAACGTTCACCGTGTCAAGCAATGCCTCCTGGACGATCTCCTCCGATGCGGACTGGGCAACGGTCTCTCCCACCTCGGGTGCAGGTCAGGGCACGGTGAGCATCTCGGCCCCGGCCAATAGCGGCTCGGAACGCACGGCAACCATCATCGTAACGGCCGACGAGCTAAGGCAGGTCATACGGGTCAGCCAGGAAGCAAGATACCACCTGGAAACCGAAGAGCCGCCCTACGCCGAGGCCGGGGGCCTGACCTCCATCGACCTGTCGTTCAACCTGCCTTCTTCCGATGCTTTCGAGATCCGATTCGACCTCTCCCTCCCGCGCGGATTCATCCTCGATGAAGAAAGCACGAGCCTGTCCCCCGACCTATCCTCTTCCTATGACCTCTCTGTCGAGGCCGACCCCCTGGATGCCTCCCGGTGGTTCTTCAGGGTCTACCCCGAAACCTCCACCCGCGCGGCAAGCCCGGACGTCTATCGCCGGGTGCTCACCCTGGGCTGCCGCATCGACCCCTCCCTGGAAATCGGATACTACGGCATCAACATCGAGGAGGTCACGCTGAGAAACCTGACCGAGAACACCACTTTCTCCCAGGGCAACCTCTACACCCACGTCTGGGTAACCCAGGCCACCACCACCGCCACCGACACGCCCGTCCTGTCCGGGAATGTCTCCTGCCGGGATGAGGTCCTACGGGTCGATACCCCCGAAACCGAACGCATCTCCATCTACTCCCCAAGCGGAGGACTGCTTTATCGCGTACAAAAAGGTGTCGGCGCAGTCCTCTACCGCATCGACCGCCTCCCCCGGGGCGTCCTCCTCGTCAGCGGCAGCAGCGGATGGAGCACCAAAGTCATCCATTGATTTTTTTTTAGCCCGATTGTTTTTTTGGGTCCGGGCAAGCCTTTCGGGTTTGTCCGGACCTTTTTGTTGGGGAGGGGCAAGCCTTTCGGGCTTGTTGGGTCCTCTTTGCCTTTTTTGGGCAAGGTCCCCGGCGTTTTCCGAGCCTCTTTCCACCCTTGGGGCAAGCCTGCCGGCGTTTTCCGGGGACCTTGCCCCAAGGGTGGCAAGCCTGCCGGCGTTTTCCGGGAACCTTGCCCCAAGGGTGGCAAGCCTGCCGGCGTTTTCCGGGAGCCTTGCCCCAGGGGTGGCAAGAGGCTCGGAAAACCCGCCGGATAGATCCTCAAAAAAAACACGACAATGGTAAAATGTGTTTGGATATGTAAAAAGTATGGCCTATATTTGTACAGAATTAAAATTTCAGGAATTGCACCGCATTCCGAAAGAGAGAATCAAACAAACCCTTGCTTAATCCGATTGATTATGACACATAAGTTCTTTTTTGCATCCCCCTGTTGTATTGCGACAGCCTCCATTTGCGCCACACCCTCCCGTGTGCAAAGCAGCGCAAAGGGTAATCCTGCGGGAATAAAAGCTAACCTAACTTTTTTTAAAATAAATCATATGAATCAAAAATTACCTGCCCGTATGAAGAACGGGACCTCGACCGGCATCTTCCTTTTCCTGGGGACGCTTTTTTGCATCTCTGCCCAATTGCCTGCTCAAAGCATGTACTGGGGCAATACAGCCTCCACCGCAAATATGATTAGCACGCAAAGTGTCGTCAGCACGCAAAGCAATCAGCCTGTGTTTATGGAACAAATCGCCGACAACCTGTATAAAACGCCCAAGAGCGGCGTTGTGTATTATAAAATAGATGGCGAGAACTTCCGGCTCTGCTACGAAGAGAACGCAAGCGCCGACAGAATCCTGGGTAACATCCGGCGTACAAACGACCGGACACTCTATCTCCGGGACGGGAACATTGTAGGCTATTATGTGCCGGGCGAAGAGGTTCACCGCTATTACATAGCAAGCTCGGAAGGCGAGCAGATACTCAAAGAAGAACAGATAGGCGTTCTCTACAACGGTAAATTGTACGCAGACGAAAGCGCAGAGCAGATTCGCTATACGGTCGATGAAAGCTTCGACAAAGAAGTGATTGGCATGTTTTTATTCTTCCAGTAAAAAAATACAACGAACCATGAAAACTACAACGGCAAAAATCCTCCAAGGCCTCCTCATCCT
Organism: Tannerellaceae bacterium; assembly: GCA_031278605.1. Lineage (GTDB taxonomy): Bacteria > Bacteroidota > Bacteroidia > Bacteroidales > Tannerellaceae > DFXE01. Next base: position 1,960 of record JAITKB010000009.1, on the reverse strand, counting down.
CTGCGCCTTGGGAACAGGCCACAACGCGTCGGCGCAAACGGCAATCCTCATCAACGAGAACGGAGGAGCAAGCACGAGTTACAACGACGGGCTGAAAGTCATCATCTCCACCGACGGCGTCGTCCACGTGTATCGGGGCAACCAGACGCAATACTACCCCGGAAACACGTATCCAACCGCAACCGGATCCGGCGTCAAATTAAGTTTCCGTTTTCAACGGGGGACGACGTACAACTCCTCACTGGCTACATACACGCATTGCGCCATTACGCCCGCCGTACAAAGCGGAAACAACTATACCGCCAGCTTGTCGGGGTATGTTACTTCTCCGATCAGCAACGAAAAATTTTATGTGACGATGGATTTCAAATACACGCATCCGAACAAATACTTTACCGTCGACTACTACGTTCGCGCCCCGGTCGACCTGGTTACGCCCGAAACCGTCCACCTTTACCTGGATCACGACGCCTACATTCTGGGTTGCGACGGTTCTGTCGGATATATCTCAACAAGCAACGGCCACTTTGTAGGAGATTATCGGACTAGTGGACATTCTTATAGTGGTAGCACCAAGAATAGGAAAGACCCGTCTCATCACGGATTTAAAGTGAATGGGTCATTCGCAAGTTATTATACCGGACGCTATAGCACTCGGAATACTATTAACACATCACTCGAACTAGATGGTACGTACAATACTACGTGTGTAGACGACGGTATTGCCGTGCATTTTTTGCTGAAAAACACCAACGGCACGAATACGCTTTCCGCCGGACAGACAGCCGTAAGGCGGGTAGCGCATTGTTATGGCGATAATTCGGGCGAATTTAACAGCCTTGTCATTAGCGACCCGACCCCCGGCGCTGCGTCCGGACAGGTAACCGTTAATTTCACCTCAACCACCTTTTCCGAAACCGAAGGCAGCTCCACGCATACGGCAAGCAATATCAACATAAGCGTGCAGGGCGGTACGCTTTCCCAACAGCAAATATGTAAATTCACCGCCACCAACGGTACGGCTACTTCCGGTACGGACTACTCCTACCAGGTGGGATTTATCATCCCGGCCGGCAATTACGCTACGGCGAAAACCCTTACATTAAATAATGTGAGCATCATCGGAAACACAAACTGCCAGTCCAACCGTACGTTTAACTTGTCAATCGACACGGATGCCTGTAACGACATGGTTAAACGCGGCTCAACTTATACCACAACGGTGACGATCCTCGACGACGACGTGCCAACCATGACCCAACCCTCCAATATGGGGCCTTATTGCAGAGGGACAACCGTGCCTGCCGTCACTTTTTCGGGCAACACCCTCTCCTCAGGATCTTATTCCTGGACCAACAACAATACGTCTATCGGCCTGGCCGCAAGCGGCACCGGTAATCTGCCCTCCTTCACGGCAGCCAATACGGGAACAAACACCGCCACAGCCACCATCACCGTTACCCCCACACAAGGGTCTTGCACCGGAACTGCAAAAACTTTCACGATTACCGTCTACGCCGCCCCCACCGCCGGCGCTATCGGCACGGCACAAAGCATCTGCTACAACGGCAGCCCCACCGGCCTGACACAGACCACCGCCCCCACCGGAGGAACAGGCACCTACACCTACCAGTGGCAAAGCAGTACAAACAATACTACCTGGTCAAACATCACCACCAATGCAACATCGCCCAGCTATGACCCCGGGGCCCTGACGACCAATACATATGTCCGCCGCAACGTAACCAGCGGATCCTGCGGGACGGCAAGCAGTGCCTCGGTCCTGATCACCGTCTATCCGCAGTTAACCGCCGGCGCTATCGGCACGGCGCAGACCATCTACTACAACGGCAGCCCCACCGGCCTGACACAGACCACCGCCCCCACCGGAGGAACAGGCACCTACACCTATCAGTGGCAAAGCAGTACCGACAATTCTACCTGGTCAAACATCACCACC
>JAITKB010000072.1 GCA_031278605.1 Tannerellaceae bacterium | reverse complement strand
GACGCTCTTCCGATCTGAAAGCTTGCTGATTCTCCGGGATTCTCATCTGCCGGAATCCCCCATAAATTCATAGCTTTGCGAAGAATAGGACAATAATGTTTCACACAAACAGCTAACCATGGAATTGGAATTGAATATAGTTGAAAAGATTCTTGAATTTTTGAGGGAATTGAAGCGGAATAATAACAGGGAATGGTTCCGGAAGAACAAAGAACGGTATGATTTTTTGCGGGAAGGATATATGGAGATCGTTCGGCGGTTGATAAATCGCATCGCTTTTTTTGATTCGGAGATCTCCGGTCTGGAGGCTAAGGAGTGTATGTTCCGTATCTACCGGGATATTCGTTTCTCGCATGATAAATTGCCTTACAAAACACATTTCGGCGCCTATATCGCGGCGCAGGGAGGAAGGAACAGCGAGCGTAGCGGATATTATCTGCACATTGAACCGGATCATAGTTTTTTGTCCGGGGGGTTGTGGATGCCGCACCCCAAGTTACTGAAGATGGTTCGCCAGGATATATACAATCATATAGAAGAGTTTGTGGCCATTCTGGAAAATCCTTCTTTCCGGGCGCTCTATCCCGCCCTGGAGGGGGAAACCTTGAAGCGTATGCCGGCAGGTTTCCCTTCGGATTTTGAATATGGAGAAATTATCCGGCACAAGGACTTTTGCGTAAGTACAAGTAAGCCGGATTGTTTCTTCTCCGAAAAAAAATGGATGGAACAAGCTGCCGCTTGTTTTGAAGTATTGCTCCCTTTTACTCGTTTCCTCAATTATACGGTAGACGAATACAGGGGCAAAGCCTTTTAGAGGTTCCCCTCACACGGTACACCCCACGCTTTCCTTTCTAGGGGAGGGGATGGGTTTTGAGGAAGTTGCCCACGTATTTCAGCAAGTCGATAAACGTTGCGGGGAAGAGGTTTTCGTCGTTGTTTCGTATCGAAATAAATTTCTCCCGTCCCTGATTGCGGAATGTGATCTGATAGATGATATTGCCCAAGTAATCGTCGGGTTCCTTGTCGAATCCGTACGAATCTTTCATCCTGAAAAAGTTGCAGGCCACCAGGTATTTTACGGCCTCCCTGTATTCTTCGTCCGTGAATGAGCCTTCCTGGATGACGGGATCTTGCCGGTTGGCGTGATTGTCCATAAAATAGTTGTACTTTTCTATTTTATAGGTTTTCTTACTGTCGAAGGAAAAGGCGACTTTGTAGTTGTTCACACTTTCCATACTATAATGGAAACTGAAGTCTTTCATACTTTTCCTGCATCCGCCGAACAGGATCGGCAGGGCCGAAATCATCAAAATAAAAGCAATCTGTCTTTTCATAAACTTTTCTGTTTTTTTAAAGGTCGTAAAATTAACGAAAATACCTTATGAACCGGCAAATGGGAGGCGTAAAAAGAATACCTACGTATGGGGATTGAATTTGAGTGCATCAAATGGTATCTTTGTTGCATAAATACTTTATAACAAGCATGAAATTATCGGAACTGCACACGGGAGAAAAAGGAATTGTGGTTAAAGTTACGGGACGCGGAGGGTTTCGTAAACGTATTATTGAAATGGGATTTATCAGAGGGAAAGAGGTGGAGGTGATTCGGAACGCTCCCCTGAAAGATCCTATCCACTATAAAATAATGGGATACGATGTGTCGTTGCGCCGTAGCGAGGCGGCCCTTATCGAGATAGTGAGTTTGTCGGAGTTTGGGGGCGATCTGTTGCCGATAAACGGTAACTTGCCTCTTTGTTATACTGCCTCGCCGTCCGAACGTTTGCAATCCATTGCGATAGAAAAAGGAAAAACCATCAACGTGGCTTTGGTTGGAAACCCGAACAGTGGGAAAACAACGCTTTTCAATCATGCATCCGGTGCACACGAACATGTGGGAAATTACAGCGGCGTTACCGTAGATGCGAAAGATGGTATATTCCGGCAGGATGGATATACTTTCCGGATCGTTGATTTGCCGGGCACCTATTCCATCTCGGCTTATTCTCCCGAAGAACGATACGTGAGAAAACACCTGAGTGAGGAACATCCCGATGTTGTGATCAATGTCGTTGACGCCTCCAATCTGGAACGCAACTTATATCTTACAACCCAGCTCATTGATATGGATATGCGTATGGTTATCGCCCTGAACATGTATGATTCCCTGCGGAAACACGGCGATACGTTCCGGCATGAATCTCTTGCCCGCATGATTGGCGCACCCATTGTTCCGACTATCGGCAAGACGGGTTTCGGGATAAGGGAACTGTTTGAGCGCGTAATCAAGGTGTATGAAGAAGAAGACCCTGTGATACGTCACATTCATATTCATTACGGAGAGGATGTTGAGAAGTCCATTACCGGCATCCGGCAGTCGTTGAAGAAAAACTGTTCTGTGGACAAAGGTCTGTCAAAACGTTACCTTGCCATCAAGGTGCTGGAAGGCGATCCCGAAATAGAGGCTTTTGTCGGGAATTTGCCCGGAGGGGATCTTGTATTGCAGGAGCGGGACGAATCTTTATCGCAAATAGAGAACCTGTTGCAGGAGGATGTGGAGACAGCCTTTACGAATGCCCGTTATGGCTTTATCTCAGGCGCTTTGCATGAGACGTTCGAGCCGGGTGAATTGAAGGAGATGAAGAGCAGGCAAATAATCGACCTCTTTGTTACCAACAAGGTGTTGGGTTTTCCTATTTTCATCTTTTTCATGTGGATGATGTTTGAAGCCACGTTTCGTTTGGGGGCTTATCCGATGGCATGGATTGAGCATTTGGTGGGTTGGATGGGGGGATTGGTGCACCGCTATATGCCGGCGGGTCCGTTGAAGGATTTGCTTGCCGACGGTATTATCGGGGGGGTAGGCGGCGTTATCGTTTTCCTTCCCAATATCCTGATCCTTTACCTTTTCATATCATTTATGGAGGATTCCGGATATATGGCTCGTGCGGCTTTTATCATGGACAAGATCATGCATAAGATGGGCTTGCACGGCAAATCGTTCATCCCGTTGGTGATGGGTTTCGGTTGCAATGTTCCGGCCATTATGGCATCCCGTACGATAGAAAGCCACAACAGTCGCATGATAACGATGCTTGTCAACCCCTTGATGAGTTGCAGCGCCCGCTTACCGGTGTATGTATTGTTTACCTCTGCCTTTTTTCCGCAGAACGCAAGTTTTGTGATGTTGGGACTTTATGCCACGGGTATTTTTCTGGCCGTTGTTTTGGCGCGGCTTTTCAAGCGTTTCCTGTTTAATGAGGAAGACGTTCCGTTTGTCATGGAGCTTCCGCCTTACCGTATGCCTACGGCCCGGTCGATCTTGATTCACATGTGGGAAAAGGGGAAACAATACCTTCGCAAGATGGGCGGAATTATTTTGACTGCTTCCGTGATTATCTGGTTCCTGGGTTATTTCCCTCTTCAGCCGGAGCAGGAAGACGCTTCGGTCCGACAGGAGAATTCCTATATCGGACGAATCGGGCGAACCATTCAACCCTGCCTGGCTCCATTGGGTTTCGACTGGAAAATGAGCGTCAGCCTGCTCACCGGCATGGCTGCCAAGGAGGTCGTTGTCAGCAGCCTGAGTGTATTGTATACGGGAAACGATGAAGAAGAAACGACAACCCTGATTCACCGTCTCCGCCAGGATGCTTATCCGGACGGGAGGCTTGTTTTTACGCCACTGACGGCGCTTAGTTTGATGCTTTTTGTCCTGATTTATTTCCCTTGTATTGCTACGGTTACGGCCATAGCCAAAGAATCCCGTTCGTGGAAGTGGGGGGTATTTGTTGTTTTATATACCTGTTTGCTGGCATGGTTGGTATCGTTTGTGGTTTATCGGGTGGGGCTTTTTTTCCTTGGATTGCAGTTGTAATATGGAGGATATGTGGCAGGAGATTCTTGTTTTTATCATTGGGATTGTGACCCTGGGATCGGTTTCCTATAAGCTGTACCGATTGTTTACAAACCCTAAACGTCGTCCGCGTTGCGGGGATTGTGGCGGATGTTTTATGGGGAGTAAAAAATAATTGAGTAGATTTGAAGCATGTATTTCTTATTTCAGACAGAATGAAAGGTATATGTATAAAAGTCAGTGTGGGTGTTTTATGTTTTTTGGCCGTTGCCGTCAACTTTTCCGGGTGTGAAAAAAACGGGAGCAACGAAGCGGAATCTTTCTTCTTTTATATCATCAACAACAGGGAGGCTACCCGGCGTTTATCCTCCATCATGTATCATCGTGGGGATACGTCTCATAGCGTGGAACGTTTCAAATTGGTGCACATTTCCGACCCGCACCTTTCGGGATGGTCGGGCGACAACCATTACACCTATCCGGAGAACCTGATAGAATCCGTTACGTTTGCCAATCAGCACAGACTGCGGATCAATGCCATGGTTGAGACCGGCGACCATATCAGTCAGTCTTCGGTAAAGGATGCCCGTCAGTGGATGATTTCCTTTTTCCATTACCTGTATCACGACAATCGGATTCCCACTTTTTCCTGTTATGGGAATCACGATTCCAATATCGAGAAGAAGGAGGATTACCTGCCGGCAAGCGAATTGGCGGCTCATGTTCATTTTTACCGGAACCATCCCATACAAAAGCCTTTTTCCGACCGATCTTATTATTACGCCGATGTTCCGGATCCGCAAGGCGGCATGATTCGCTTCATTGCCTTGGATATGCTTGACCAGCCCGGCTCGGAGTACAATACGCTTCACTATGCTGTTTTTTCTCAGGAGCAAATCAATTGGTTGGCCCGCGTGGCGCTTCGGGAGGAGATGACCGAGCGTCACAGTGTGATTCTTCTGACGCATTTTCCTGTTCAGATGAGTGCTTGGGGAGGAAAGGCCCCCGGGGGGGGGCAGCCTTTGGTTCCTTCTTATTTGTTCAATGGGAATTTCCTGTATCCCTGGGAGATGATTCCGGACATTGTGGAAGCTTTCCGCACCCGTTCTTTTTTGAAAGGGACCTATCCGAACGGGTTTTACCCTGAGCGTCCGGGTGTTTTGGCCGACTTTGACTTTACGGACGCTACCGGCGAGTTTGTTTGTTACCTGGGGGGGCATGCCCATTGTTTTGCGCTTTTTGATGTACAGAACACCGGCGCTTCCCTTGCGCCTCAGAAAATGATTCTTTGTACCAACCAGGCGCCCAGCGAATCCTCCTCGCCCCTGAATAAGGTGGTTCGGAGGGAAAAAACGATCAGCAGCAACAGTTTTAATATCTACGCCATCGACACCAACGAAAAGAAGGTGTATATCACCTTCTTTGGCGCCTATCTTCCTGCCGACGACCCGTCTTTTCCTCAGGTGATGGAATTTTCCTACCTCTGACTTTTCTTAGCCTCCGATGCGGTAGTAGATAAATCCGTTTTCTTTCAGTTCGGTTGCGTCGTAGATGTTGCGTCCGTCCAATACCAGGGGGATGTTCATGAGTTTTTTGACGGCGGGCCACGAGGGCATACGAAATTCTTTCCACTCGGTGACCAGGATGAGCGCCTGGGTGTCAGCCACGGCGTCGTAGATGTCTTTTGCGTAATAAATCCGGTTGTTGTAACGTTTTCGGGCTTCATCCATGGCGACGGGGTCGTACACGCGGATGCGGCATCCGGCGGCGAGCAGTTTTTCTATCAGGACCAGGGATGGGGCTTCGCGCATGTCGTCGGTTTCGGGTTTGAAGGACAATCCCCACAGGGCGATGCATTTGCCTTGGAGTTGGGCGTTGAAATATTTTTTCAGTTTACGGAACAGTACTTTTTTTTGATCTTCGTTTACTTCCTCCACGGCTTGCAGCAGGCGCATGGTATATCCTTGTTGCCGGGCGGTTTGTATCAGGGCTTTTATATCTTTTGGGAAGCAGGAGCCGCCGTATCCGCATCCGGGATACAGGAAATGGCTGCCGATGCGGCTGTCCGAGCCGATGCCTTTGCGTACCATTTGCACGTCGGCTCCCAGCTTTTCGCAGAGGTTGGCCATATCGTTCATGAAACTGATGCGTGTAGCCAGCATGGCATTGGCGGCGTATTTGGTCATTTCGGCGGAGGGAATATCCATGAAAATGACGCGGAAATTGTTCAGCAGGAAGGGCCGATAGAGGCGTGTCATTCGTTTTTTTGCTTCTTCGGATTCTACGCCGACCACTACGCGGTCGGGGCTCATAAAGTCTTTTATGGCGGCTCCTTCTTTGAGAAATTCCGGGTTGGAGGCGATATCGAAGGCGAGGTTTAGGCTTCGTTTTTCCAGGGCTTCCCGGATGGTTTTCTTTACTTTTTGCGCTGTTCCCGGCGGCACGGTGCTTTTGGTGACTACCAGGAGATAGCCTTGCATGGTTTGTCCGATTTCGCGGGCTACGTCCAGCACGTATTTCAGGTCGGCGCTTCCGTCTTCGCCGGGGGGTGTGCCCACGGCGATGAACACGATTTCCACTTCCCGGACGCAGGCTTTCAGTTCGGTGACAAACTTCAGCCGTCCCGACTGGTAATTTCTGTTGACGAGTTCTTCGAGTCCGGGTTCATAGATGGGGATGATGCCTTGTTGGAGGTTGTCTATCTTTTGTTTATCCACATCGACGCAATAGACTTCCGTTCCCATTTCGGCAAAACAGGTACCGGTTACCAATCCGACGTATCCGGTGCCCACGATTGCTATTTTCATATCTAATCTGTTTTTATGAGCCGCAAAGATACGGGAGTTAGTCTGAGAAGTCGATATTGAGTTTAATGTCTTCGATTTTATCCTCGTCGACGGATTTCCCTTGGTTTGTTGTATCCTGCTGCACGGCAGGGTCGTTGTTGTGTTTTTTGATAAAACCGATCACATCATTCAGTCCATTGAGGAACTTGTCAAAATCTTCTTTGTAGAGGAAAATCTTGTGTTTCTCGAACGAGGACGGCGCATTTTCTTTTGCCTGGATCTTTTTACTTTCCGTAATTGCCAGGAACAGATCATTTTTCAGGTTCTTTTTAACATCTAAGTAATAGATTCGTTTTCCTGCTTTAATGGCTCGGGAATAAATGATTTCCTTCTCGCCATTTCCTCCGCTTTGTAGTTTGCTTATTGATTCTTCCATATAATTAACACCCACACTTTTATCTTAATTCCCCAAAAGTGTGGATTTTTTTTTAATCTGCAACTATCTTATTAGATTTTTTTTTTGATTTTTTTCTTTTGGGCGAAGATTCCGCCGATGCCTCTGCCGTCACCTTCGCTTAGCAGCGACCGAGCTGTGCCTCCCGGTAGTGAAAAATTCCTAACGCTCACTCAAAAAATAAATGTTCATTTACA
>JAITKB010000090.1 GCA_031278605.1 Tannerellaceae bacterium | reverse complement strand
GATAGCGGCCGCTATCATGGAGTGATAACGGCTGCTATCATGAGGTGATAACGGCCGCTATCATTGTGTGATAGCGGCCGTTATCCTGATCGTCAGGCGCTCGAAGGCGCTTTGGCGCTCGGACGGGTGTCGGAGATGCAGCCGATTAGGGGTATCTGTAATCCAGGAGAAGTTCGTCGCCCGGCTCCAGGGGGATCGTCAGGAGGCCGTCGAAAATGGGGAGGGAAGCGGATTTCCCGTTGAGTTTTATGCCGACGTCTGCCGCGGATCGGTCCGGAAGCTTGATTCGATAGGTGTAGGACGTTGGCGTACAAAGGGATACCTTTTGGAGGCGTCCGCCTTCCCAGGTGGCCGAGACCTCCGCCCCGCCGTACACCCGCAGTCCGTAGAAACTCCCCTTGGGCCAGGCAGAAGGAAGGGCCGGAAGCAATTCGATGCAACCCGAATGGCATTGCAGCAACAGCTCGGCAATGCCCGCACAAGCGCCGAAGTTCCCGTCGATCTGGAACGGAGGATGCGAACAGAAAAGGTTGGGATAGGTGCCGCCGCCCTGGCCACGGTAGTCGGTCGACCCGTAAGGAACGGCCGGCGAAAGCAAGTCACACAGCAACTTATGGGCACGATCACCCTCGCCGAGACGCGCCCAAAAGTTGATCTTCCAGGCCATGGACCAACCCGTGCTCCTGTCGCCACGGGCATCCAGCGTCTTACGGGCGGCTTCGGCCAAATCCGGCGTCGCCTCCGGCGTGATCTCGCTCCCGGGATACAGGCCGTAGAGGTGGGAAACGTGGCGGTGCTCCGGCTCAGCTTCTTCGTAAGGCTGAAGCCACTCCATGATGCGCCCGTCGTGACCAATCGTCGTGGGCTTCAAGCGGGAGCGTTTGTCCGCCAACTCGCGGGCAAAGGCGGAGTCGGTATCCAAAATAGACGCCGCCTCCAGGACGTTGGTGAAGAGTTCGCGGATAATCTGGTTGTCCATCGTGGAGCCGGCGCTTACGTGAATGGGTCGGCCCTTGAAAAGGAAAGCGTTCTCGGGCGAAGTCGTAGGGGCGGTCACCAGGTACAGGCTCCGCGGATCCTCCACCAGCATGTCGCTGAAAAACAAGGCCGCACCCCGCATCACGGGGTAAACCTCCCGCAGGTATTCCCTGTCCTGCGTGTAGCGATAATGCTGGTAAAGATGACGGCACAGCCAGGCCGCCGAGGTGTTGGTCGCGCCCCAGGAGGGATGCTCGCCCGGAGCGGTAAACTCCCAGAGATTGCCCAGGATATGCGTCACCCAGCCGCGGGCCCTGTAGTAGACCCGGGCTGTTTCTTCACCGCTGGCCACCTGGCGCCTGGTCCACTCAATCAAGGGGAGATGAAGCTCCGAGAGGTTGGTGACTTCGGCCGGCCAGAGATTCATCTGAAGGTTGATGTTCAGGTGGTAATCCCCATTCCAGGGCGTTTGGAGGGTATTCGCCCAGAGGCCTTGCAGGTTGGGGGGGAGAAGGCCGGGGCGGGTGGAGGAAATCAAAAGGTAACGGCCGAACTGAAAATAAAGCGCAGCCAGAGCCGGGTCGTTCCCCTCGCTCCGGAAAGCCTCCAGCCGACGATCCATCGGCAAGCGCTCCCCGGCGCTCGCCCCCAGGTTCAGACCGGCCCGAAAGAAACGCCGACCGTAGGCCTCGGTATGTTCCCTTCGTAGCGCATGGAGGTCCTTGCCCTCGGCGGCGTCCAGCAGCGACAGCGCCTCCTTGGCCTCATCCTTCCCCCCGAAATCGGTGGCCATACTCACCAGCAGAAGGGCCTCGGAGGCGTTTTGCACCGAAAGGGTCGTATCGGAAACCGACAAATAGCCGCTCCGGGGCAACACCACCCGGACACGAGCCATATACCTCATGCCCCTGTCGTCGGTCCCGTTAGGGAGTTGCCCCCTCAAAACCAAATCCCGACCGAGGCTTGCAACCTCACATTCCCCGGGACGATTCATTCCAAGGGTGAAATTCAAGGCATTCTCCTTATCCGCCGAGAGGTGAATGACGCCAAGGTCGCTCCCAAAGGACGTAAAGGCTTCCCGGCGATACCGTATGGAACCCCTGCGAAAAGACAGGCCGGCCGTAGCCTCATTCAGGTTCAGCTCCCGGCGGTAATCGGCAATGGAATCCTCCGTTTCCCGGAGGTAGGTGTAGTGGAGCGTCAGATGGCCCAGCATCTGAAAGCTTCCGTAGGGGAGATTGGCTCCGTTGCCTTGCCCGCTTCCTTCGCCCCGGCAGACAAAGGTCTTGTACATCAAGTCTTGGGCTTCGTCGTTACGACCGGCAAAAAGCAGCTGGCGGATGAAGTTCAGATACCGGTTGGCGTAGGGGTTGGCGGCGTCCTGCTTGCCCCCCGACCAAAGGGATATTTCGTTCAACACGAAGGTTTCCCTTTCGATGCCTCCGTCGGGCATCATGCCTATGCGTCCGTTGCCCAACGGAAGCGTTTCTTCCCAGATCCGTGCAGGGGCGTCGAAGTGATAAGACCAAACAGGAGCTTGCTCCTTCTGCGGCAAAGCGCATCCGCCCAGTAAAAACAATAAGGACAAAATGTGACAGGGTTTCATACGATAATATGTATAGGGTTGATGTAATGATAACGGGATGATGAAAAGGATTAAAAACTTTGCATGTCGCACAATCGCTTATAATATCCGTTTAATTGCAGAAGATCTTCGTGCCTGCCCTGTTCCACGATTTCGCCTTCGTACATCACGCAGATCACGTCGGCGTTCCGAATGGTGGACAAACGGTGTGCAACCACAATGCTGGTACGGTTCTTCATCAGGTTCTCCAAGGCTTCCTGCACCAAACGTTCCGATTCGGTATCCAGGGCCGAAGTAGCCTCGTCGAGTATCAGCAGCGGAGGGTTCTTCAGGATAGCCCGGGCAATGCTGATACGTTGCCGCTGTCCCCCGGAAAGCTTCCCCCCGCGGTCGCCGATAAGGGTTTGATACCCCTTTTCCGTAGCCAGGATAAAGTCGTGGGCATTGGCAATACGCGCGGCATGTTCCACCTCCTCGGGGGTGGCCTTCACGCCAAAGGCGATGTTGTTGAAGAACGTATCATTAAACAGGATTGCCTCCTGGTTTACGTTGCCCATCAGTGCATGAAGGTTGTAAAGGGTTGTGTCCCGCACATCTACGCCGTCTATGGTGATGCTTCCCCGGTCCACGTCGTAGAAACGGGGGAGCAGATCCACCAGGGTGCTCTTACCGGAACCCGACTGCCCGACTAAGGCGATGCTTTTCCCCTTCGGTAAGACGAGGTTCACGCCTTTCAGCACCCATTCGCTTTGATACTTAAACCACACATCGGAGAAAACAATCCGGTCCTTGAAGCCGACGGGCTTAGGACTTTCCGGGTCCCGAATGCCGGGTTCGGCCAGGAGGATCCTGTCGATACGCTCCATGGAAGCCAGTCCTTTCCGGATTGCATAGGCTGCCTTTGCAAGGTCTTTGGCCGGATTGATGATGCTGTAAAAGATCACCAGGTAGTAGATAAAGGTCGATGCGCTTACGCTGCTGTTCTCTTCCAGAATCAAACTCCCGCCATACCACAGGACAACGGCAATGGTGATCGTCCCGAGCAGCTCGCTCATGGGTTGCGACATTTGTTGGCGGCGATAAATACGATTGGTTGTTCGCCGAAACAGGTCGTTGACCTTTTCGAATCGCTCCTGGATTTTACTTTCTGCATTGAATGCTTTTATGATTCGCAAACCGCTCAGCGTTTCCTCCACCTGACTCATTAAATATCCCCATTGCTCCTGTCCCGTCAGCGACTTGCGCTTAAGGGACTTCCCCACCTGCCCCATAATGTATCCGGCAATAGGGAGAAGTACTAAAACAAAGAGCGTTAGCTGCCAACTGATAAGCACCATCCCCAGCAGGTAGATGCAGATAAGGATAGGATTCTTGAAGAACATATCCAGCGAACTCATGATGGAATTTTCTATCTCGTTCACATCGCCCGATACCCGTGCCAGAATATCGCCCTTGCGTTCTTCGGAAAAGAAGCCCAGGGGAAGGCTTATGATTTTGCGGTTGATCCGGTTTCGTATGTCGCGAACCACCCCTGTGCGGATAGGAATCATGGTGAACAGGGCCAAATACATGGAGGCCGCTTTCAGAAGCGTCATCACCACCAAAAAGACGCCCAAAACAATCAAAGTAACCGAACCGCCCCGGGTTTCTATCAATTCACTCACAAAAGCGAAGAAATTATTCTTCAAAACCTCCGGCGCCTCTTTCCAGAACTCCCACGAGCCGGGATTCCACTCCCAATCCATAAAGGAATAAGCCACACGATCCGTTTTAAATAGCAGATTTAATATCGGAATAATCAAAGCAAAAGAAAAGAGATTTAATACGGCAGACAATATATTGAAAAAGACATTCAATGCTAAATAGTTCTTGTAAGGAGGGATAAAACGTCTGAGTATGCGGATAAAATCGTTCATTGAGATTGAGTTTAATTAGGCACGCAAGTTAATTCTTTTTCCTGTATCTCTTTCCTGCATCTCTGCCCGCCCCGGATGAAAAAGGCTCCCCCCCAGGAATCGCCGGATCCTGCACCCCCTCACTTGTTTATTTAAAAAAAGGACTTACCTTTGCGGACCGGTAATGTTAAAAATAACAGCATAAACAACATAGAAAAATGAAAAGAACATTTCAACCTTCCAACAGGAAAAGAAAGAACAAACACGGCTTTCGTTCAAGAATGGCCACGGCCAACGGACGCAGGGTGTTGGCTTCCCGTCGCGCAAAAGGAAGAACGAAACTGACTGTTTCCGACGAATTCAACGGATGACTTCCTTAGTCGCAGTTTCTCCGTGTAGAAAAGTAAAGGTTTGCTGTAAGCGCCTTTACTTTTTTTGTTTACAGAGGGGAGGGGGAGGGAGGCATATGGTGGCTGTCTGGCGTTTTTTTCCTACTTTTGAACCGCTTAAAAACATATTGGCAGATGAAGAAAATCTTGATAAAATGGGGGAAACACCCGTTCGTTATACATTTATTATCGGCAATACTTGTAGCCTGCGTCCTTGTATACATAACCTTGAAAGGGCTTGACGGCTATACCCTTCACAACAAAGCGGAAATAGTGCCCGATATAAAAGGCTTGCAGATGGAAGAAGCTTCCCGGTTGCTCCACAAGAAGGGTTTGCGATATAATATTATTGATTCCGTATTCTCCAAAAACGTAAAACCCGGCGCCATTGTTGAAGTTGTTCCTTCCGTTGGGTCGAAGGTGAAAAAAGGACGCATTGTTTATATTACCGTCAATCCGTTTTCTTCACAGAAGGCTTCCGTTCCCGACGTCACGGGCCAATCCTCCCGTCTGGCATACACAACATTGAAGGCGAGGGGATTCGAATCTGTTGAAATAGAATATATCCCAGGCCTGTATAAGGATCTGACCGTAGGGGTTGAACTCTACGGGCATCTCCTGGAAGGAGGAGAAACGGTGGAATTGACGGCCCCACTGATCGTGAAAGTAAGCAATGGAATCATAGAGGAAACGGAAGGAGATTCCCTCTTATCCGACCCCGGGATGACGCCGGACGACTGGTTTTGAACCTATGAGTAACTATCCGGATGATTGGGACGATGAGCAGGCGGACGATGAATTTTATGAGCATTTCCGCTTTACGGCCGATAAAGGTCAATCCCCGCTACGTGTGGACAAATTCCTGGCTGACCGCCTTCCGGGCGGCGCGTCGCGCAACCGCGTACAGTTGGCGGCCGATGCCGGCTTTATCCTGGTAAATCATGTGCCGGTAAGGAGCAATTACCGGGTGAAGCCCCTGGAGGTGGTAACCGTTGTTATGACACGCCCCCGGCGGGAGACGGAAATCCTGCCCGAAAACATACCCCTGAATATTCTTTACGAAGACGCCGAATTGCTGGTGGTGAACAAGCCCGCAGGGTTGGTTGTGCATCCCGGACACGGGAATTATACGGGCACCCTGGTCAACGCCCTGGCTTATTACCTGAAGGACGATCCCGCCTTCGATCCCTCCGACCCCCGGTTGGGACTGGTGCATCGGATAGATAAAGAAACCTCCGGATTGCTTGTCGTGGCCAAAAAGCCCGAAACCAAAACGCATCTCGCCATGCAGTTCTTTCACAAAACCAGCAAACGGGAATACCAAGCGCTGGTGTGGGGAATCATCCGGGAGGAGGAAGGCCGCATCGAGGGACACATCGGACGAGACCCGCGCGAACGCTTGCAAATGAAGGTATTCCCCGAAGGCGACCGGGGGAAACCCGCCGTAACCCATTACAAGGTATTGGAGCGATTGGGCTATGTCACCCTGACGGAGTGCCGGCTGGAGACAGGGCGTACCCACCAGATACGGGCGCACATGAAATACATCGGGCATCCTTTGTTCAACGACGAACGCTATGGAGGGAATGAAATACTGCGAGGCAATACCTTCACAAAGTATAAGCAGTTTGTGCAAAACTGTTTTTCCGTATGTCCCCGGCAAGCCTTGCATGCCAAGACCCTGGGCTTTGTCCATCCCGCAACAGGGCGGGAAATGTTTTTCGACTCCCCGTGCCCTCCCGATATGGAACAATTGATAGAGAAATGGCGGACATACTCAAACACCAAAGAACAATAAATAAACATGAAAAGAAACATAGCCATCGTAGCCGGGGGGGATTCCTCCGAAATAGTTGTCTCCCTCAAGAGCGCTCAGGGGATCTACTCTTTCCTTGATAAAGCGAAGTATAGCCCCTACATCGTGATCCTAAGGCGAGGCCGGTGGCATGTCGTCCTGCCCGACGGGACACAGGTCGGGATTGATAAAAACGATTTCAGTTTCCGGGAAGAAGGCCTTGCCAAGCGGTTTGACTTTGCCTACATAAGCATCCACGGGACGCCGGGCGAAAACGGATTGCTCCAGGGGTATTTTGAGTTGATCGAAATGCCCTATTCGTCTTGCAACCCGCTGGTCAGCGCACTGACGTTTAATAAGTTTGCCTGCAACACCTATCTGCGTAACTTCCGGGTTCGCGTGGCGGAGTCCGTCCGTTTGCGAAGGAGCGACGCTCCCAACCCTGCCCGTATCATCCACCGCCTGGGGCTTCCCGTATTTGTAAAGCCCAACGACGGGGGAAGCAGTTTCGGCGTGACCAAGGTAAAGACGTCAGAGGCCTTGTCATCGGCCATCGCAAAAGCCTTCCTCGAAGGGGAAGAAGTGCTTATCGAGGCCTGTGTGAACGGGACGGAAGTAACCTGCGGATGCTATAAGGTGGAAGGAAAGGAAGTGGTTTTCCCGCTTACGGAAGTGGTGACCACCAACGAATTTTTCGATTTCGACGCCAAATACAACGGGCAATCCCAGGAGATTACCCCCGCGCGTATTCCGGCCGAATGGACCCAAAGCGTACAAGACGCCACCTCCGGAATCTACGACATCCTGGGGGCCAAAGGCCTTATCCGCGCGGATTACATCCTCCAAGGGGATGGCGAACCGGTTTTACTGGAGATCAACACCGTCCCCGGCATGACCGAGGCCAGCTTTATTCCGCAACAAGTACGCGCAGCCGGCTTGGACGTCAAGCATGTTTTGACTGATATTATTGAGAACGAACTAAAAAATTATGGAAGAAGATAAAGTGACTAAATTCGACGATATCCGTCCGTTGACAAACGACGAAGTAAAGGAGGCCATCGAAGAACTCATTGCCAGCAAAGACTTTGAACGGGCTTTTCGTTACATCAAACCCGAGGTGAACTGGCCCGAGTTTTCCCAACGTATGCGCGGCTTCCGCACCAAGGAGGAGTTCAAGGGCGTCCTGGCCTACGATGTGGTCATGATGGTGGCCCGCAACACGACCTTTTCGCTTACCGTATCCGGAAGAAGCCGTTTACCCGGGGGGCACATCCCCTGCACGTTTATTTCCAACCACCGGGACATCGTCCTGGATGCGGCATTTCTGAACGTCATGCTCTATGACGTGGGATACGGAATGACCCAGGTAGCCATTGGCGACAACCTCCTGATCAGCCCCTGGATAGAGAAACTGGTGCGGCTCAACAACAGCTTCATCGTCAAGCGGGGGCTGTCCGGCCGGCAACAATTGGAGGCCAGCATCCTCCTCTCGACCTATATCCATCACACCATCAAGGAGACCGGGGAATCGGTATGGATTGCCCAACGGGAAGGACGAGCCAAGGACTCGGACGACAAGACCCAGGGCAGCATCCTGAAAATGCTCAACATGGGAGGCGATAAGGAAGACATGGTATCCAACCTGATGGAACTCAACATCGTCCCGGTAGCCATCTCCTACGAGTTTGACCCCTGCGACTTCCTCAAGGCCCGGGAATTTCTGCAGAAACGCGACAATCCCGACTTCGTAAAAAGCCAGCGGGACGACCTCCTGAACATGGAAACCGGAATCCTCAACAACAAGGGGCGGGTGCATTTCACGATCGGCTCGCCCATCAACCCCCTCCTGGCGCAGATTGATAAAAACGCGGATAAGAACGAACGTTACGCCCTGATTGCCGCCATCATAGATAAGGAAATCTACAAGCACTACCGTTTCTATCCCTGCAACTATGTGGCCTACGATATGCTGACCCATTCACGGAGATTCCGCCACAACTACGGCCCCAGGGACCGGCAAGAGTTTGAAGACTACCTCAAAGGACAACTCGACAAGATTGTATGCCCCAACAAGGACGAGGAGTTTCTGCGAACCAAAATGCTGGAAATGTATACCAATCCGCTAAAAAACCATCTGGCCCATTCCCCCTTCGGCCTCTAATCCGCCCCCCATGTGCGACCGGCCGGAAATACGACCAACCCACGATGGCAGCCATACCCTGTTTCTGCCCCGGATGAACGAGTGCTATCACTCGCGCTACGGGGCCATACAGGAATCCCGGCATGTCTTTATCCGGGCCGGGTTCCTTGGGGTGGCCAAAGACCGGGTCCGCATCCTGGAGATCGGATTCGGAACGGGGCTGAATGCCTTGCTGACCCTTCTGGAAGCGGAAAAGAGGCCCATCCCGAGGATAGAATACCATGGGGTGGAACCCTGTCCGCTGCCATCGGAAATCACCGACGCCCTGAATTACGAAGCCCTGTTGTGCCCCGAGAGGAAGGGGATCTTTGCCGCTTTGCACCGGGTTGCCTGGGATCGCCCCACGGAGTTTACCCCCCGTTTTCTTCTGCATAAAATCAAGGGCGACAGTCGTTGCTGCACCTTGCCCCGGGACGTCGACCTGGTTTACTTCGACGCCTTTGCGCCCGAAAAACAACCCCGGATGTGGACCCTGGAAATCTTCCGCCGACTGCGCCGCTGCATGGCCCCGGGGGGGATTCTGACCACCTATTGCGCCAAGGGCGAAGTGCGACGCACCATGGAAAAGGCCGGATATTCCCTTGAAAGAATACCCGGCCCTCCCGGAAAGCGCGAAATGCTTCGCGCTATTTGCATCTAATCCACTGACGGTAAGCACCTTATTGCTCTCCGCTATGGCCTGCCGGACGCTCCCCTCGAAAGGGGCTTTTGCTCCTGTGCACAGCAGCTGAAGCCGGAGTGCACAGAAAATTTTGCCGGAGTGCACAGAAAATTTTGCCGGAGTGCACAGAAAATTTTGCCGGAGTGCACAGGAAATTTTGCCGGAGTGCACTCCAGTTTTTAGCTGGAGTGGGGAGGAGTTTCCGCCTCTTTTGCGATCAGGCTTTCTACCTTTTCCACAAAGCTCGACTCGGGAGCCGCGCCCACCATCCGGTCTACCACTTCCCCGTCCTTAAAGAACAGAACCGTAGGGATATTACGCACGCCAAACAAGGCAACTATCTCATTATTTGCGTCTACATTGACCTTGCCGACGGCTACCCTTCCATCGTACTTCGTGGCGAGTGCGTCAATCGCCGAGGCGATCATGCGGCAGGGACCGCACCATTCCGCCCAAAAATCCAAAACCATAAACTTGTTGGACCTGCGCAATGCTTCAAAATTGCCGTCCGTTACTTCTAATGCCATAAGCTTTTAATTTGTAAATTAATTGATTTCAAAATCTATATATTCGGTTTCCTGTAAGAAACCGATCAGTTCCTTGGTTACATTCAGGCGCACGTCCGGGGAGAAGAGGTTCAAGGCAATGTGGTTCTCCTCATCCGTCACCTTAAAGTACAGCAAACTCTGACCCGGATGATGCTTAATCAAGGTAGAGAGTTCATTGATCAGCGCCTCGTCCAGGGCCCGGATCGGGATTCGGATGTGGATCTTTTCGATCATCCGGTCCTTCTCCTGGGTCAGCAGCCGGATGTCGCCGATGCGCAATTCCACCTCGCCTTCCTTCCAGCGATGCGGCTCCACCCGCGCCCAAATCAGCAGGTACATGCCTGGTTTTAAGTATTTGCTGTAATCCACGTATTCATTTCCGAAGAGGGCTATCTCGGCATTTCCGGTATAGTCCTCCAATTTCATCACCCCATAGGGGCTTCCTTTTTTGGTTATCCCCTCGCGGGTATCGGTCACGATGCCTCCCAGCAGCAATTCGCGCCCCGGAAGATCCTCCGGGCGGTTCAACTCCGCCACGCCCGTATTGCAGACATGGGTCAGGATGATGCGGTATTCGTCCAGCGGGTGGGCCGAGAGGTAGATGCCGATCAGGTCCTTTTCCTTGTTCAACCGCTCCAGGTCGCTCCAGGATTCGCAAACGGGCGCCTCGGGCTTGACCCTGATCGCGAAGTCTTCGTCGCCGAAGAGGGAATTGGCCGAGGTGGCCTTGTCGATCTGATACTTCGTACCGTAACGCATCACCACCTCCAGGAAGATTTCCCCGCGTCCGGCGTCCGCAAAAAATTGCTCCCTGCGGATGTTTAAATTGTCAAAAGCCCCGGCCAAAGCCAACGCCTCCATGTTCTTCCGGTTGCAAACCCCCAGGTTGACCCGCTCCACGAAATCAAACAAATCCCGGTAAGCGCCGCCTCGGTCGCGCTCCCGGATGATGTGGACCGCCACCGATTCCCCCACGCCTTTGATCGCCCCCAGGCCGAAACGAATGTCGCCCGAAGGATTGACGCTGAACTTCAAGGTCGATTCGTTCACGTCCGGCCCCAATACCTGGATGCCCATCCGCTTGGCTTCGTCCATGAACCGGGTGATTTCCGTCAGATTGGAAAGGCTCCGGCTCAGCAAGGCCGCCATATATTCCGAAGGATAATTCGCCTTGAGGTAAGCCGTCTGGTAGGCCACCCAGGAGTAGCAGGTGGCATGGCTTTTATTGAAGGCATAGGAGGCAAATTTCTCCCAATCCCCCCAGATCTTGTTCAGGGTCTTCTCCTGGTGACCCGCCGCCATGCCTCCGGCCAGGAACTTCTCCTTCATTTCCTTCATCTTGTCGATGAGCTTTTTGCCCATCGCCTTGCGCAGGGCGTCGCTCTCCCCGCGGGTAAAACCCGCCAGCAAACGCGCCAGCAGCATCACCTGCTCCTGGTAGACCGTAATGCCGTAGGTGTCCTTCAGGTAACGCTCCATCTCCGGAATGTCGTAGCGGATTTCCTCCTTCCCCTGTTTGCGGGCGATAAAAGACGGAATATAATCCATGGGGCCGGGACGATACAACGCATTCATGGCAATCAGGTCTTCAAATTTGCCGGGTTGAAGCTCCCGCAGATACTTTTGCATACCGGCCGATTCAAACTGAAAGGTTCCCGTGGTCTTCCCCTC
Source organism: Tannerellaceae bacterium (assembly GCA_031278605.1). GTDB lineage: Bacteria > Bacteroidota > Bacteroidia > Bacteroidales > Tannerellaceae > DFXE01. The sequence continues at coordinate 9,846 of JAITKB010000090.1, read as the reverse complement.
GCAATACAGCGCAAAGGTTTTGGGATCCTCCATGTCCAGCTTACCCATGTCGAGGGTTTTCCCCGTAGTCATCTGCACGTTATCCACGGCGTCCTTGATGATGGACAGGGTCTTCAACCCCAGGAAGTCCATCTTGATCAGCCCGGTTTCCTCGATCACCGAACCTTCGTACTGCGTAATCAGGATGTCCTCGCCCGTCTCCTTATCCTTGGCCGTACTCACCGGCACCACATCCGATATATCGTCCTTGCCGATGATGAGTCCGCAGGCATGGACCCCGATATTCCGCACATTCCCCTCCAGCATCCGGGCATATTTCAGCGTTTCGCGCACCGAGGCATTGAGTGAAACCGCGGCAGCCTTCAACTCCGGAACATGCTCAATGGCCGTTTGCAGATTGACCTTCTTGCCGTTCGGCAACCGCTCGGGCACCAGTTTGGTCAAGCGATTCGACTCCGACAGGGGAAGCTTCTGCACCCGGGCAACGTCCTTGATGGCCGATTTCGTCGCCATGGTTCCATAGGTGACAATACGCGCTACCTTTTCCTTCCCATACTTTTCGGTCACGTATTCCAGCACGCGACTTCTTCCGTCGTCGTCAAAATCCACGTCGATATCGGGCATGGAGATGCGGTCGGGATTCAGGAAACGCTCAAACAAGAGGTCGTATTTGATCGGATCAATATCCGTAATACCCAGGCAATAGGCCACCACCGAACCGGCAGCCGACCCCCTCCCGGGGCCAACGGCCACGTTCATCCGCCGGGCCTGATTGATGAAGTCCTGCACAATCAGAAAATAACCCGGGAAACCCATACGCTTGACCGTATTCAGTTCAAAATCCATGCGCTCCTTCACCTCTTCCGGAAACGGCTCGCCGTATTTCACCCTGGCGCCCTCGCAGGTAAGGAAATGCAGGTATGCGTTCGCATCCTCATACTCGGGCGGAATGGGGAAGTCGGGCATCAACGGCTTATTATCTATGGAATAATAGCTCACCTTGTCGGCTATCTCCATCGTATGGCTCAAGGCCTCGGGCAGATCCTCAAAAACATGATTCATCTCCTGGGTCGTCTTCAGCCACTCCTGTTTGCTGTAACGCATACGCGAGGGATCGTCCAGGTCCTTTCCGGTGCTGAGGCAAATCAGCCGGTCGTGCGCCTCGGCATCTTCTTCATTCACGAAGTGCACGTCATTGGTAGCTATGAGTTTGATGCGATGTTTACGCGCCAGGGCGATCAGGGCCTTGTTCACCTCCTCCTGTTTGAGGAAGGTCGACCGGTCGGCGTTCGGATCACCGGGCTTATGCCGCTGAAGTTCCAGATAATAATCCTTGCCGAAGAGTTTCTTGAACCAAAGCACCGCCTCTTCAGCCTTCTTCATCTGCCCGCTGAGGATATGCTGCGGCACCTCGCCGCCCAAACAGGCCGAACACACAATCAGATCCGTATGGTACTTCTCAAGAATATCCTTGTCGATGCGCGGATGTCCATAAAACCCCTCCGTATATCCCATCGACACGAGCTTGATAAGATTCTTGTATCCCGTGAGCGACTTAGCCAACAAGATGAGATGCCATCCATTCAAATCCTCTCTTGATTTTTTCGAGAACCGCCCATTCCGGGCGCAATAACACTCGCACCCCAGAATCGGTTTAAACAAAGCCGCCTTACTTTCCTTAATCTTATCGGAGAGTTTCTTCATGCGTTCCAATTCGATTTCCGAAGGGTTTGCCTTATCATTCAGATCTTCCAGTTCCTTCTCGCAATCGTTGATTACGGCGAGATACTTATTGTTCTTTTTCTGTACCTTATTATAAAACTCTTTTATGCCGAACATATTTCCATGGTCGGTAATAGCCATAGCACGCATACCGTCATTGTAGGCCTTTCCGAGCAGGGTGTCAATGGAAGCTTGTCCGTCCAACAAAGAATACTGAGTATGAACATGCAGATGTACAAAAGATTTCATTATATTTATACCTATTACTTATGTTTTCGGCTATAAAATTACAAAAAATCGCCTCCCCACAGCATCGTGGAGGATATTTTTTGCGACCAACAAGTTCACCCGTCGCCTTGCAAACAGAGGGTAATCAAGGCTCCCGGCGACCGGCGAAATTTCGAAACGAGCAAATTTCCCTTATCTTTGTTCACCTGAATTATAAACCTAAAAATACTTTAAATAGATTGCCCATGTCTGAATTATTTCCCGTAAATCTGCCGTATAAAGTGGCGGATATGAGTCTGTCCGAGTTCGGCCGGAAAGAGATAGAGATTGCCGAACATGAAATGCCGGGCCTGATGGCGATTCGCCGGAAATATGCTGGTACAAAGCCGCTGGAAGGCGCACGGATCACCGGTTCGCTGCACATGACGATTCAAACGGCGGTGTTGATAGAAACCCTCTCGGCCCTGGGGGCTGATGTGAGGTGGGCCAGCTGCAACATCTTTTCGACCCAGGATCATGCCGCCGCCGCCATCGCCGCCGCCGGTATCCCGGTGTTCGCCTGGAAAGGCGAATCGCTGGAAGAATATTGGTGGTGTACGGATATGGCGCTGAGATTCCCCAGTGGAAAAGGGCCACACACTATCGTGGACGATGGAGGAGATGCTTCCCTGCTGGTGCACTGGGGGTATCGGGCGGAAATAAACAGCCAAACCATCCGGCGTAAAGGCGGGAATCGCGAAGAGCAGGTGATTTTGGACACCCTGAGCCGCATCCTAAAGGAAGACAACCGCCGGTGGCAGCGTACGGTGAAGGATATCAAAGGGGTATCGGAGGAAACAACCACAGGGGTACATCGCCTCTACCGGATGATGGAAAACAAGGAGTTGCTGATGCCGGCAATCAACGTAAACGATTCGGTTACCAAGTCGAAGTTCGACAACCTTTACGGATGCCGGGAATCGCTGGCCGACGGGATCAAACGGGCTACCGATGTGATGATCGCCGGAAAAGTAGTGGTGGTGGCCGGATATGGCGACGTGGGGAAAGGCTGCGCCCACTCCATGCGATCGTACGGGGCACGGGTGCTGGTAACGGAAATCGACCCGATCTGCGCACTGCAGGCAGCCATGGAAGGCTTCGAGGTGACAACCATGGAGGAAGCGGTGGAACAAGGGAATATCTTCGTGACAACCACCGGCAATTGCGACGTTATCACCCTGGAATATATGCTACGAATGAAAGACCAGGCCATCATTTGCAACATCGGGCATTTCGACAACGAGATACAGGTAGACCGCCTGGTGAATTACCCCGGCATCCGCCACCTCAACATCAAACCCCAAGTGGATAAATACAGTTTCCCCAACGGGCGCAGCCTTTTCCTCTTGGCCGAGGGACGGTTGGTGAACCTCGGCTGTGCCACCGGACATCCCTCCTTTGTGATGAGCAATTCCTTCACCAACCAGGTTTTGGCCCAGATGGATTTATGGCAGAAGCCTTACAAGATCGGCGTGTATCGCCTCCCCAAATACCTGGACGAGGAGGTGGCGCGTTTGCATCTGGAACACATCGGGGTGAAACTGACGCGCCTCACGGAACAACAGGCCAACTACATCGGCGTTGACGTGAATGGCCCTTACAAGGCCGAACATTACCGGTATTAATAATATGATGGAAGAGGGGATGCTGGTGTACGCCCCCCTGGCGCTTCCGGGGGGCTGGCTTCTGGACCGTTGTGCGGGCGACCCTTCGTGGTTGCCCCATCCGGTTACAGGCTTCGGCCGCCTCATAGCCTGGGGCGAAGGCCGGTTCAATAAAGGTAAACGCAGGGTGCTGAAAGGTGGCATCCTGGCTGTTGCCCTGATCGCTTCCACGTTTTTCCTCTCCTGCGGGGTATTGCATCTGCTGCGGATGATTTCCCCCATGGCCTGGGGAATGGTTTCCTGTGTACTTATTTTTTACTGCCTGGCCGGCAGCACGCTGATTCGTGAAGTCGACCGGGTGTTTGAAGCCTCGGAACGTTCGCTAGAAGAAGGGCGCCGGTGGGTGAGCCGCATCGTGGGGCGCGACACGTCGACCCTCTCGGTTCAGGAAGTACGCACGGCGGCGCTTGAGACATTGGCCGAAAACCTGAGCGACGGGGTAGTTGCCCCCCTGTTCTGGTACGCCTTGCTGGGTGTTCCGGGTATGTTGGCCTACAAGATGGTGAATACGCTCGATTCCATGCTGGGATACAAGACGCCTCGCTACCTGCTCTTCGGCCGAGCATCGGCCCGCATAGACGATGCGGCAAACTACATCCCCGCCCGGCTGACGGCCTTTCTGATGGTGGTGGTAAGCGGCAAACCGTCTTTGATAAAGTTTGTGCACCGCTACGGCAGGCATCATAGCAGCCCCAATGCCGGGTATCCCGAATCGGCCCTGGCGGGTATCCTGGATTGTCGTTTTGGCGGGACACATTCTTACTTCGGATGTGCTGTTTATAAGCCTTGGATTGGCGAGCATACCCGGCCGCTTACTTCTCGCGATGCACAAAGGGCTTTCCGCATCAACCGGCGTGTAGAGTATGTGATGGTGTGCTTGGCCGCTTGGTTGTCGGCGGCTTACAGTGTCTGGTAGTTTCTCAGTTCTCGTCTGAGTTCGAGCGCCCGGTTGTCTGTTACCCGGTTCATCAGTATCCAGAATCGTTTCCCATGATTCATCTCAACGGTATGGCAGAGTTCGTGCAGGAGCACATAATCTATAAGATGATCGGGCAGGAGCATGAGGGAGAGGGAGAGGGTAATGACGCCTTTGGCATTGCAGGCTCCCCAGCGGCTTTTGGCCTTTCCTATTTTTACATTGGCGCAGGAGAATCCGTGTTGTACGGCCAGGGTATGGGTTCTAAGCGGCAAGACGCGGTTGGCTTCGCGACGCAATGCGGCAATCAGGAGTTTTTTGAGTAGTTGTTGTGTTTGTTCGTTTTTAAAATCCATCTGCTGTGGGCATGCAATGTGCAGGACGCCTTCGTTGAGTTTCACATATACATGGTTTCTGTCGGTACGGAAGATATGCAACTTGAACGTATGGGTTTGCATCTCGCTGGATTCGTCCAGAAAAAGCCGGCGTTGTGATTCGTTTTCCAGGATACGGATCAGTTTGTCTCTGTTTTTATTGATAAGCGCAAGCATAAACTGTTCGCTTCCGTTTTCGGGCATAACGGCCACGATGGCCTCATTTCGTATCTTGATGGAATAACGCATCGCCCTCACATTCGTAAGAAAAGTGATATGGCCTAATTCACTATCGTATAGTATTTTTTTCATAACGCAGACAAAAATACAAAACCCATCCGTAATCGTTTATTTTTTTCCTCTCATATACCATTTCGCATGGATTATTTTGTATTTTTGCCTTCCAGGTTTTCGCTTGGTAGTTGTTTTTCTATATAAAAGAAAGATCATTTAGTATGAAAAAAGTATTATTCATTTTCATGGTATTCACCACAACATTGCAATTCTCTTTCGCCCAGGGGGGAAGTGTGGTGATTGTTTATTTCAAAAACGGAAGCATCATACAGGGGTTGCTGACCAAAGTGCCGAACGAGGAAAGATTTAAATTACAAATGCAGAACAACAGTTTTGTTTTATTTGTAAGCAGTGAAGTAAAAGATGTTCGATATTTAGACGGGACAAGGCCCGGAACAAGCACCGAACCTCAGCCGCAACCACACTACCAACCGCAACCACACTACCAACCGCAACCGCAGTATCAGCCGCAACCACAGTATCAGCCGCAACCACAGTACCAGCCGCAGACCAGTGGTGTGACGCGTGTGCCTCCTTCCGAAGAAGAATTTATAGAAGAAGAATTTGTGGAAGAAGACGCCCTTGACAGTGATTATACAGACGACTATGATTATGCCACGGATGATAATTTCACAATGGAGGAAGAACGCCGAAGGCTTCGTCCCAATCCGCAAGCTACCCGGATGCCCCAGGAAGTTGCTTCACCCGATTTTATACCCGGATATCACGGGATGGTGGATTTCAGCTATACACTTGCAACGGGCGATTCGACTTCCAACCGGATGGAGTTGACCCTTACCCAAGGCTATCAGTTCACGCCGGCGCTCTTTGTCGGTTTTGGATTCGGCTTGCATCAGTATGCCGACAGTATTTTGCTGGGGAGAATTTCTACCATTAGCGAGATACAGCAGGAGGTAGAAAGTAAGCTTTCCTACACCTTCCCTGTTTTTGTGGACATGCGATACAACATTCTGCAGAAAGGAAAAGTAATCCCCTATGTCGATTTCAAGTTGGGATACAGCATCGGGATTTTAAATATGTACTCGGAAAGATACGATGCAGGAAGCAGCCAACAAATGAAAAGGACGGAAACCAAAGCCGAAGGGATTGGATTTTACATACTTCCCTCCCTGGGCGTAAAGCTTGTACTGGGACATTCGTTGGGTATCAACCTAAGTGCAGGATATTCCATGCAGGTTTACAGGGACGACAGGTTCAGCGCCGACAGGACGTCTATCATCAAAACAACAGACACGATGGGAGGCATCACCCTCCGCGCCGGATTGGAATTTTAGTTTTCCTTCCAATTCCTATACCGGGTCTACATCGTAATAAACCCACAATTGTTTAAAGAAGGGTACATCTTGCATTTCCAGATGTACCTTTTCTATAATCTCCCGAACGGGAGCAATGGAAGCGGTTGCTTCTATTTTCAGCAGGATTTTTTTTATGTGAAAGGATTGGATGCGCGAAATGGGCGGCGCCACGGGGTCGGAAACACGTTCGCCCAGCCGGGCGCGGAGTTTTTCCACATACACAGTGGCTACCTCCTTCAGCACTTCTTCCTGTTTGCACTTCAGTACAACCACAATCAGCCGGTAATACGGGGGGTATCGGAACATGCTGCGTTCGCTGAGTTGAAGGTTGGCCATTTCTTTATAGGCAAACGTTTGCACCATCCGGATGAGCGGATGTTCGGTTTGTGAAGTTTGCAATACCACCACCCCTTGCTTCCCTTTTCCCCCGGTGCGTGTGCTCACTTGCAGCATTAGCTGGTAGGCGCGTTCGTGGGCGCGGAAATCGGGGAAGTTCATCAGGGAATCGGCATTGAGGATGCCCGCTACGGTAACGTTTCCGAAGTTTCCTCTTCCGGAAAGCATTTGCGTGCCGATCAATATCTGTGTTTTCCCCTTTTCAAAGTCGGAAATAATGCGTTCGGCGGCGGTTCGTGTGCGGGCGGAGTCGAAATCCAGGCGTTTTATTTGCGCTGAGGGGAAGAGCGTAGCCACTTCTTCTTCTATTTTCTCTGTGCCGAAGCCGGACATCCTTAGGTTTGTATCGCCGCATTGGGGGCATTGCCGGGGGAGAGGCATCGTGTATCCGCAATAATGACAGGTCAGGCAATGATGACTTTTATGATAGGTCATGCTCACGTCGCAGTTCATGCAGTGAGGCGTCCAGCCACAGCTTCGGCACTCCATTACCGGGGCGAACCCCCGCCTGTTCTGAAACAAGATGATTTGTTCGCCTTTTTCCAGGGCTTCCTTCATCTTTTGCAGTAAGGGGGGGGAGAAGAGCGTGTTTTTCATGATCTTCTTCCGTTTCAGTTCCTTGATGTTGACCGTCAGAATTTCCGGCATCCGGTAATCGTTGCAGGGTGTTTGGAGTTCTGCCAGCCCGTATTTGCCGGTCAGGGCATTGTAATAGGAATCTATGGAAGGCGTTGCGGAGGCCAATAAGGTTTTCCCCCCGTGCATATTGGCAAGTACGATGGCGGCATTTCCGGCATGGTAGCGCGGAGCGGGGTCTTGTTGTTTATAGGAATTTTCATGTTCCTGATCAACGACGACCAATCCTAAATTCCGGAAAGGGAGGAAGAGGGCGGAGCGGGTTCCCAGCACGAGCACGGGTGTATTGTTTTGGAGCAGTCTGTTCCACACCTCCACCCGTTCGTTGTCGGAGAATCCGGAGTGATACACCAGGAGTTTGTTGCCGAAGATTCGGGCCATTCGTTCCGTTATTTGCCTTGTAACGGCGATTTCGGGCAGGAGGTAGAGGGCTTGCCGTCCGTTTTGGAGCACATCGTTTATCAGGTGCGTATAAATTTCCGTTTTCCCGCTCGAGGCAACGCCATGCAGCAGGCAAACATCTTTTGTTTTGAAGACCTCAAGCGCCTGGTGGTAGGCTTGTGTTTGTTCTTTTGTGAGGGGATTGAGCGGCTGCGGGCGTCCGACGGGAATCCGCAGGCGTCCTGTTTCTTTTTCGTAGCGTTCCAGGACGCCACGCCTAAGCAGCCCTTCCAAGACGGAAGGACTGCATCGGCTGTATTCCAGGAGTTCTTTGACGGCGATCTCTTTCGTGGGTTGCGGGTTCAATGCCCGACTTAAATCCAGGTAGCTTATCAGCAAGGTTTCCTGGCGGGGCGCCCGTTTCAGTTCGGTGAAAGCCTCCTGGAGTTTTTCCTCGTTGCAACAGGCGGGGGACAAACGGATAAAGGTTTGCATTTTGGGGGTATAGCCTTTTTTCAATTCCTCGCTCACGGCCACGGCGCCCCGCGTCAGCAAGGAAGCCACCACGGGAAGCACGTTGCGCAGTCCCGTGGTTTTTTCCAGTTCCGAGAGGGTGAGTTTTTGTTTGGCTCCAAAGGCGTCGAGCACCGACAGCTCGGCGGGGCGTAGGGGGAGGGTGGGTTCAAAACCTTCGTTGCAAACGACCATCGTTTCGCTTTCCATTTTCAGGCCTGAGGGGAGGGCGGCTTTGTATACATCGCCCAGTTTGCACAAATAGTAGGAAGAAATCCATTGCCAGAAACGGAGTTGCGGACGACAGAGGATGGGGGCGGCGTCGAGGAGGGCGTATAGATCCTTGATTTCACCGCTTCGGTCCGGCTCGCGTTCGCGGATATGGGCAACAATGGCTGTATAATAGCGTTTTTTGCCAAAGTGTACAATCACCCGGCAGCCGGGGAGCAGGGTTTTCTCCAGGTCGGAAGGAATACGGTAGGTGTAGGTATTCTCCAACGGAAGCGGGAGTATAACGTCGGCGTACTTCAATCAGAACAGCAATGCCGCCGTAACGGACATCAGGTTGGATTTCCCGTTGAACACTTCGCCGAGTTTGTGTGCGCTGTAATCGTCCGTGAGGCCAAGGCCATAGGTAAATCCCAGCTGCAACGATCCGAACACCTCTACTCCTGCGCCAAAGTTCAATCCGGCGGCAAAGGTTTTGTTTTCTATCTCCATCTCCACCGTGCCGGGGATTTCCCACACATCCAAGCCGCTAACACACAAACTTACGTAGGGTCCGGCGCTCAGATAGGCTTTTACGATGGGGAGTCCCACCTTCCATTTCAGATTTACCGGGATGTCGATATAATCGGTAGAGATGCTTTTCCTCTGCGTGTACAATCCTTTTTGCGAATACAATACGGCGGCATCGAATCCGATCCCCGTATAGGGAATCATGAGTTCGAGCATGGGGCCGATGTGAAATCCTGTAACATTCTCGACATTCAGGAGGTCTTGGTTGAACTTGACGGATGCGATATTCAGCCCGCCTTTCAGCCCGAAATGCAGTTGCGCATGGGCCGACACGGCTACCAGCATTAACAAAACTCCCACAAAAACTTTCTTGTAATTTTTCATACGATTTTAAATTATTGTTATACATAAAACAAGGGCAAAATAATCACATTTCCGGGAATTTGCCAAAAAAACAGTCTCTGCGGGAAGGTCTCCCAAAACAAGGACGCAACCCGCGTGAACGGCGAATTCGCGACACAGGAAAAGCCCCGGCGTCGCAGCTTTGCGGCACGGGGTTTTTTCTTTGGAAACCCACATGGGAAGATTCCTTAATATTAGTCATTTTTTACATTTCGAGGCTGAAAATG
>JAITKB010000040.1 GCA_031278605.1 Tannerellaceae bacterium | reverse complement strand
AGCTGTTTCCACCGACCCCGACAGGCAAGGAGGCATAGGCGGCGGGGCTACCGATTTCCGCCTGAACAACGGGGCATGGGATAATGCCACATCCCTAAACAGCCGAATCATGGTGGCCGCCGGAGGCGGAGGAGGGGGTTCGGATCGAAATCTTGGAGCCACCAAGGGAGCCAACGGAGGATATGGCGGCGGACTGACCGGTGGCGAAGGGATTCGAGTCGGCGCGGTAGTGTCTTCAAATGCCGGCGGAGGAACGCAAACGTTCGGAGGGGCTTACGCCAAGCCCTTTCTCAGTCAAAACAGCGATGGAACTTTCGGCAAAGGAGGACATTTGACGTTTCACGCCGGCGGCGGTGGCGGCGGATATTACGGCGGCGGTTCGGGAACTATAAAAGATATGAGAGGGGGTGTAACCGGCGGCGGCGGCGGTTCCTCCTTCATCTCCGGCATGACGGGTTGCGTAGCCATTGACCCCGAAGATATAACGACCGACCCCCGCGCGCAAGACCCCTCCCTCAGAACAGAACCTAAAACCATGCTCAATTACAACAACAACGCTTTCGGCCTAAGCCCCACCTGGGCCGACGGCCAGGAAATCATCTTCACCAACCCCTCCATGGTCGACGGCGCGGGTTACGAGTGGAACACCGGCACGCGATCCGCAACCCCCGGTGCAATGCCCAACTATTCCGGTGGCACCATGACCGGCAACACCCAAAGCGGTTACGCCCGCATCACAAAACTATTGATACCGTGAATCATTTTTTGTCAACGAAGAGGCTAAAAAAAACACCGCGTTTGTGTTCCCCGGGAAAAGTATTACATTTGTGGCCGTAACAAGACAAGAATAAATAATAATGAAGCACTTCGGTTTTACATACTATTTCTACTATTTTTACTTTAGCAGAGTAAAGGCAGGAGCTTATATGTAAAACAAAGTTGAAGAACAAACAAAACAAAAACAATGAATCATATAAAGTCCTGCTGGAAACGGCGGGACTTTTTTTTGAATACGAATCAAATAATAATAAGATGAAAAAGAAAGTAGCTATACAAGGTATAATCGGTTCTTATCATGCCATGGCCGCCCGGAATTACTTTGAAGACGAAGAACTTGAGATGATCGACTGCAATACCTTTAAAGAAGTGATCTCTGTTGTAAAAAAAGACCCTTCCGCCCTGGGACTGATGGCCATTGAAAACACCATTGCCGGGAGTTTGTTGCAAAATCATGAATTGATACGGCAAAGTGGACTTACCATCATCGGCGAATATAAATTGCGTATCTCACATTCGCTGGCGGCATTGCCCGGCTCGTCCATCCATGAGATAACCGAAGTGGATTCACACCCTATCGCACTGATGCAGTGCATGGATTTTCTCGACACCCTGCCGCATGTGAAAATTGTAGAAAAAGAAGATACCGCCATGAGCGCCCAATGGATTGGACAACTTCAAATGAAAGGACATGCCGCTATATGCAGCAAACAAGCAGCCGAAATTTTCGGCCTGGAAGTCCTGGCCGAAGGGATCGAAACCAATAAGCACAACTTCACGCGTTTCCTGATCATTGCCGACCCCTGGACAGCCGACGAAATCCTGCGAGGAACAACAAAAAACAAAGCTTCGCTCGTTTTTGCCCTTCCGCATACCGTGGGCAGCTTGTCGCAAATCCTCTCGGTTCTCTCCTTTTATAATATGAATCTCTCGAAAATACAATCCCTGCCAATCATCGGACGTGAATGGCAGTACCTGTTCTACATCAACCTCACCTTTGGCAATTATATGCGCTACAAACAGGCTTTGGACGCCGTAATCCCACTTACAAAAGATTTTAAAATATTAGGCGAATATGCAGAAGGAAAACAAAGTGTGTGACATTACACCCGCCATGCGCGTAAGTGATGTGAATGAATATTACTTCTCGGTGAAATTAAAGGAAATTGCCGCGATGAACCTCGCCGGAAAGCAGGTGATTAACCTGGGAATCGGTAGCCCCGATCTTCCCCCCTCGGTGCAAACCATCGAAACCCTATGCCGCCATGCCATGCGTCCCGACGCACACGGTTATCAACCCTATACAGGCATTCGAGAACTTCGCCGGGCTTTCTCTGCTTGGTATAAAACCTGGTACAACGTTGAGACAGACCCCGAAACGGAAATACAACCCCTGATAGGTTCAAAAGAAGGTATCCTACATATATCCATGGCCTTGCTGAATCCCAATGACGGCGTTTTGGTTCCTAATCCCGGTTATCCGACTTATAGTTCGGTGAGCCGTTTGCTGGGAGCACGCCTCATCCCCTATGAACTGAAAGAAGAGCGCGGATGGTATCCCGATTTTGACGCCCTGGAACATACGGACCTTTCCGGCGTGAAACTGATGTGGGTGAACTATCCGAATATGCCCACAGGAGCGAATGCAAACAGGAAACTCTTTGAACAATTAGTGGCCTTCGGACGCAAACACCGGATCGTTGTGGTGAATGATAATCCTTACAGTTTTATCCTGAACGATAATCCCCAAAGTATATTAAGCGTGCCCGGAGCAAAAGATATATGTATAGAAATGAATTCCCTAAGCAAGTCGCACAATATGCCCGGATGGCGGATGGCCATGCTGGCATCAAATGCAGAATTTGTACGGTGGATATTGAAAGTAAAAAGCAACATCGACTCCGGACAGTTCAAACCCATGCAGTATGCCGCCGCCACAGCCCTGAAAGCTACCAAAGAATGGTATGACGGGATGAATCATGTCTACCGGAATCGTCGCGAATTGGCCGGCCGGATTATGCATTCCCTCCATTGCCGGTACGATGAAACACAAGTGGGTCTGTTTCTCTGGGGAAAAATACCGGACGAAGCAGGTAGCGCCGGAGAGTTGGCCGACAAAATCCTGCACGAAGCAAATGTATTTATTACCCCGGGATTCATATTCGGTAGCCAGGGAGAAGGCTACGTGAGGATCTCACTCTGTTGCAAAAAAGAAATTCTGCAAGAAGCATTGAACAGGATACATTCAATAAAAAAGAATCAATCATAAGATAATACATTTAATAGATTTATATGGAAATGGAATTGAAACCAATCGTCTTGCCCGGTGTTGACCACTTGCAACGTCCCGTCATCATCACAGGCCCCTGCAGCGCCGAATCGGAAGCGCAAGTTATGGAAACAGCCTACAGCATAGCCGCCAAAGGAATCAAAATATTCCGCGCCGGTATATGGAAACCCCGTACAAAACCGGGAGGATTTGAAGGGGTAGGGGAGATCGGCCTCCAATGGCTGAAACGCGTGAAAAAAGAAACAGGCATGTTTGTAGCTACGGAAGTAGCCACACGCGACCACGTTTTCGAAGCCCTGAATGCTGACGTTGATCTGTTTTGGATAGGCGCCCGTACAACCGTAAACCCTTTTGCCGTCCAGGAAATTGCCGATAGCTTAAAAGGTATGGATATTCCTGTTTTGATAAAAAATCCCGTCAATCCGGATTTGGAACTCTGGATTGGAGCCATCGAACGCATTTATGGCGCAGGTATTCGGAGAATAGGCGTGATTCATCGCGGATTTAGTTCGTACGACAAAAAGATCTATCGCAATCTTCCGCTTTGGCACATCCCTATAGAGTTGCGCCGTCGGATGCCTGCCCTTCCTATCTTTTGCGATCCCAGTCACATTGGAGGAAAACGTGAGTTGATAGCTCCCCTTTCACAACAGGCAATGGATTTAAGTTTCGACGGTCTGATGATCGAATCGCACTGCAATCCCGATTCGGCCTGGAGTGATAAAGACCAACAAATTACGCCGGATGTACTTGATTATGTCCTGAACCTGCTCGTTATTCGTAACGAAGTACAAACTACGGAAAATCTCTCGGAACTGCGTCGCCAGATAGATCATATCGACGAACAACTGCTGGAACTTCTGTCAAAACGCATGCGCATATCCCGCGAAATAGGAGTATACAAAAAAGAACACAACATGCCGGTACTCCAATCGCCTCGTTATAGTGAAATCCTGGAAAAGCGTTCGCGAATGGGAGAAACAATGGAACTCAATCCCGACTTTATAAAAAATATTTTGAAAGAGATACATGAAGAATCTGTTCGTCAACAGATGATTATAATGGGAAACGAAAAATGAAGATACTTATATTGGGTGCAGGAAAGATGGGATCTTTCTTCACCGATCTGCTGAGCTTTGATCACGAAGTAGCCGTATTGGAAAGTAATCCGCAACGCATGCGCTTCATATACAACGCTCTTCGGTTACAGAAGCCCAACGAGGTAGCAGAATTTGCTCCGGATATGCTTATAAACTGTGTAACGTTGCATCAAACCATTTATGCTTTTATATCGGTAATACCCTATTTGCCTGTTAAATGCATCATTTCCGACATAGCCTCTGTAAAAACAAACTTGCAAGACTTTTACGACGGTTGTGAATTTCCTTATGTTTCTACCCACCCTATGTTTGGCCCCACCTTTGCCAATTTAGGTAGTTTGGAGAAAGAAAATACAATCATCATTTCGGAGTCCGACCATTTAGGGAAAGTATTTTTCAAAGATTTGTACGCTAAATTAAAATTAAACATTTTCGAATACTCTTTTGAAGAGCATGACCGGGTGGTAGCCTATTCTTTAGGGATCCCATTTGCATCAACCTTAGTTTTTGCAGCAACAATGGAACATCAGGATGCTCCGGGTACAACGTTCAAGCGGCACATGAAAATTGCCCGCGGCTTACTTTCCGAAGACGACTACCTGTTGACGGAAATACTATTTAATCCCCGTACCCCCAAACAGATAGAACGTATTCAGGAAGAACTTCTGAAATTGCAGGAAATCATTGAAAATAAGGATTCTCCGGCGATGAAAAACTACCTTTCGCATATACGAAGGAACATAGAATAACCGGATATTATAAGAGCAATGGCAACAGAATTTATGATTAATCCTGATTGTTTAATTCTCGATTAGCAAAATTTGTCATTCTCTCTTATTTCTTTGGGCAACGGATGTTCCTCAACACAAAAAAATAACTATATTATATTCTTCATACGAAAAAGATAATATAGTTATTGGTCTTTATATAATCGGCGTTTGAACTAAAATAAGACCGGCAAAATGCCATTTCTATTCTCTTGTATTTTTAAAGACTAAAACCTATTAAACCTATACTTGACAGACAAAAAAACTATCAAAAAAATAACAAAATGCGAAACTTAAAGATCACCTTTTAGATTATCATCAAAATCAGTTCAATGTAAAAAGCAAATCTTCGATATATCTACCGCAAATATATAATTATTTTTGCGGATAAATCGTGTTTTGTGATTTGGTTTTGATAGGAATGTCGATTTTAACGCACTTTTCTATATATTTAACATTTATACTCTCTCTCTTAGAGCTGTTTTTAAGGGATGATGTCAGGCGATTCTCGGCAAACAAGCTCAAAACATTCCGATTATTTCGAATAATCTCTGTTTTATGTGTCGATGAAATCACCAAAGTAAAATTAAATTTCCTCATTACAGTAATATGCTCTCCCGTATGTGTTTTGTTAAGAATGATAATTCTATTTTTTTATGTACCTTTGTAATGCTATCGTAGTAAAAAAATAATACATTATATGTTATGTTTGAAAATTTAAGCGAAAGGTTAGACAAATCGTTCAAATTATTGAAAGGAGAAGGTCGTATTACGGAAATCAATGTGGCGGAAACCTTGAAAGATGTGCGGAAAGCATTATTGGATGCCGATGTGAATTATAAAGTAGCAAAACAGTTCACCGATACGGTGAAAGAAAAAGCATTGGGACAAAATGTACTTAAAACCGTGAAACCCGGACACCTGATGGTAAAGATTGTGCACGATGAATTGGCACAATTGATGGGAGGAACGGCTACGGATATTAATCTGAAAACATCTCCCGCCATTGTATTAATGTCGGGATTACAAGGATCAGGTAAAACTACATTCTCTGGGAAATTAGCCTATTTGCTGAAAACCAAAAAAGGAAAGAAACCGCTTTTAGTTGCCTGTGATGTTTATCGCCCGGCAGCTATTGAACAGTTACATATTTTAGGGAAACAAATAGACGTTTCTGTATATTCCGAGCCTGAGAACAAGAATCCGGTACTTATCGCAAAAAATGCCGTAAAAGAAGCCCGGCTGAAAGGATACGATTTGGTGATAGTAGATACAGCCGGCCGATTGGCTATAGATGAACAGATGATGCAAGAAATAACGTCTATCAAAGCAGCAATACAACCGAATGAAATACTTTTTGTAGTAGATGCCATGACAGGGCAGGATGCCGTTAACACAGCCAAGGAATTTAACGCTCGTCTGAATTTTGACGGGGTGGTGCTTACCAAACTTGATGGAGATACCCGTGGAGGGGCTGCTCTTTCTATCCGTACGGTTGTAGATAAGCCGATCAAATTTGTGGGAACCGGCGAAAAAATGGATGCTTTAGACATATTCTATCCCGAACGTATGGCCGACCGTATTTTGGGAATGGGAGATATTGTTTCGCTGGTGGAACGTGCTCAGGAACAGTACGATGAAGAAGATGCTAAGCGTTTACAAAAGAAAATGGCCAAGAATCAATTTGATTATAACGATTTCATCACTCAAATTCGTCAAATAAAAAAAATGGGTAATCTGAAAGAACTAGCTTCCATGATACCGGGCATCAGTAAAATGATGAGAGATATAGATGTCGATGAAAACGCCTTTAAGCTCATTGAAGCAATCATTTATTCCATGACTCCGGAAGAACGGACGAACCCGAATATTTTGAATAATTCGCGCCGCCAACGTATAGCCCTTGGCAGCGGATCAAATATCCACGAGGTGAATAAACTAATTAAACAATTCGAAGAAATGCGCAAAATGATGCGTATGATGGCACAGGGTGGTGATCCCGGAAAAATAAAAATGATCTTGTCTAAATTTAAACAATAATTGTAATGTATTTAATTGATGGAAAAGCTGTTGCAGCTCAGATGAAAAAAGAAATTTCCGAAGAAGTATTAGATATAAAGAAGGCGGGAGGCAAGATTCCGCACCTGGCGGCTGTATTAGTAGGCCACGATGGTGGAAGCGAAACCTATGTAGCAAACAAAGTGCAAACATGTGAGGAAGTTGGATTCAAATCATCTCTGATTCGTTATGAAGAGGATGTTACGGAAGAGGAATTGTTGGCTTGCGTTGATAGTCTGAACAAAGATGCAGATATAGACGGTTTCATCGTGCAATTACCGCTCCCAAATCATATTTCGGAGCAAAAAATTATCGAAGCTATTGACTATCGGAAAGATGTGGATGGCTTTCATCCAATTAATGTAGGACGTATGTCTATTGGTCTACCTTGTTTTGTTTCGGCTACTCCGGCCGGTATCCTCGAGTTGTTGAAGCGATATGAAATAGCAACCAAAGGGAAGCATTGCGTTGTATTAGGACGTAGCAATATAGTTGGCAAACCGTTGGCAATGCTGATGATGCAAAAAGCGTATCCGGGAGACTGTACGGTGACGGTGTGTCACAGCCGTTCGGAAAATCTCAAAGAGATGTGCTGCCATGCTGATATTCTTATTGTAGCTTTGGGAGTTCCCGAATTTCTGAAAGCAGATATGGTAAAAGATGGTGCTGTAGTCATAGATGTAGGCACTACCCGTATGCCTAGCAGTACAACTAAAAGTGGTTATAAGTTGACAGGTGATGTGAAGTTCGACGAAGTATCGCCCAAGTGTTCTTATATTACTCCGGTTCCCGGAGGAGTAGGTCCTATGACTATCCTTTCTTTGATGCGCAACACCCTGCTTGCCGGAAAAAAAAGCATCTTCGGATAAAAAAACTGATTTTTCACGGACAAAGGTTTGGCAAATAAAAGGGAATATATATCTTTGCACCGTTTTATACGATTTATGACTTTAAAACATTACTTACATGGTGATTGTAGCTCAGTTGGTTAGAGCATTGGATTGTGGTTCCAAGGGTCGTGGGTTCAAATCCCATCTTTCACCCTGAGAAATAGAAGTAGAAAATCATATTTAAGATGCAAAAGAGAGTGCTTGTGAAAGTACTCCCTTTTTTTTATAGTTTTTCAGCCGTACGAATGCATACCGCTGAGAAAATAGTTCACCCCGAAATAAGTCATTAGTACAGAAAGAAATGCAATTGTTGATGCTAAATTGAAAAGCCGTGCATTATCCCATTTTTTCACTAACCTAAGATGGAGGCAAATGGCATATATCACTATAGTTATCAAAGCCCAAGTCTCTTTCGGATCCCATCCCCAATAACGTCCCCACGATTCGTTTGCCCATATAGCACCGAGAAAAGTACCTATTGTCATCAACGCCAATCCTATCCATAACGACATTTCGTTTATGATAGTCAGTTCTTTGATGCGCTCCATCAGAGTGAGACGATTTTTACCTCGTATGGATTGCATTGTTAAATTGGTTATTCCCATCAGGCAACTAATGCCGAAAAATCCGTAGGCTGCCACAATTATTGCTACATGAAACATCAACCAGGGAGATTTAAGTACCGGAACCAACAGATTGATTTGCGGATCCATCCAGTTAAGTCCGGATACAAAAAGTATAACTCCTCCGAACAGGGTTGATAGTGCAAACGTAATTATACTGCGGCGAGCAAACAAGAATCCAGCCAATACAGATGCCCACGAAACATAAACCATCGTTTCATATGAATTACTCCAGGGGGCGTATCCCCCGATGAACCATCTCATACCCATTCCAACTATATGAAAAAGAAAACCGCCCGATATTCCGGCTACCAATATTCCGCTAAGCCATTGCATCCATTTCCGTTTTTTGAAGAGGGAGATAAAAGCCGAGATCAGCAGCAAACCTCCCAATGACAAGTAAACTATCTTGCAGGAACGAAAAATATTTATCTTATTGTATATCAATTCCATTCTTATCTTTCTTGCATCTATGTTGAAAGTTTTGCTTTTGATTTGATAGGTAGCAATCATGTTCAGTGTTTCGTCTGTTTTTTGCAAGTTTCCTTCTTTTATCCCGGTTTGTATATCGCTTAAATATGTAAGAAAAACGCTGGATATGAATGAGGAGTCGGCAGAAGGGAATGAACTAAGGTCGTCGCCCGGCGCATACCAGGTGTGATTCGAGTCTCCTTTCAGAGGAAAAATATTCAGTCTTTGGTGATGTAGCAGTTGATAAAGGATGTTAATCTGTTCGTCTAATTTAATCAAATCTTTGTCGAACTGATTGCGCTGGGCGGGCATTTTGGTATAAGCCTCTTCCAACCTGCTTTGGAGTTTGTAATTACCATTTCCGTCAAACGCTTCGGTATAGGCGAATATCTCTTCGGTCAGATCGAAATAATGCGCTAATTCTTTATTCGGTAGAGCAATCAATGGGGCACGCATCCACATCTCCGGAAAGGTCAGCAGGCTAAGCAGGAATTGGTCGGAATTTAGTTTCCCCACCTTGTCTGCTTTATGTATTTTGCGGAGTATTTCCGATGAAAACGTGTTTATAGGCATGATCCGTCCGTTGTACGCTTGTATTGGTAAGGAACCGAAGCGGGCGGCATGGGCAGGATCTACTGCGTTTTTCTGTAAAGCGTCCAATATGGGCGAGATCTTATGAGAAGCCGCACCTGCCGGCAGAATGGTTACCCAAAGGAGCATGATGATTGTTGTCAGGACAGGTGTTTGCTTGAGATTTTTCAACATTCTCTTCAGCCGACCGAAGCGGGAGTGTTTCCCTATCAGACAGAGTACAAAACCCATAGTCAGAAAACCATAGCCGGTATAAGTTACATTTCGTCCGGCCACATCTTTATTGACAGATAAAATTGTTCCTTTTTCATCCGGGTCGTAGGAGGCCTGGAAGAAACGATACCCTTTCAGGTCGAGTACATTATTCATAAAAATCAGGCTTTTGTAGGTTTTTCCCTCCAAGTGAACCAATACTTCACTTTCATAAGAAGACGGACTGGATGAGCCGGGATAACGGGATAAGGTAAATTTAACAAGTTCAACGCTGAATGGAAGTGTATGATAAGTCGTGCCTTCCGACGTTTCGATCCTTATATGATTACTCCTGTCTCCTTCCCGCAGATGCAGAATACCCTCTTTTGCAAACAGATGGGATATCAGAGCACCAAGCAGGATAATAATAAACGACAGATGAACAATCATAAACCCCCATTGATGTTTTCTCAGTAGTTGCTGTCTGAATGCGATGGCAATAAAGTTAATTACCAGCAAAAACTGCAAGAAAAAGAAGAGGGGTGAATAATAGATCATCACCTTGGCCATCTCCGTGCTTGTGTATTTTTCTATAAATGTAGCAATTGCTAATCCACAAGCATAAATAGACAATAATATAATTGTTGCATGATATGAGCAGATAGCTTTTTGAATTGTTTTCATGTTATTCGATTATTAAAGATAGATTGTTTAATCAATTGCAATTCCTTCTATTTCAATCAACAACTCCTCTCTGCATACATCTGCACTCATGTAAGAGACGGGAATAGGAAGGTGATATTCGTTTATGAGCCGTTGGGCGAGTGCGTAATCCGCTTTGTTTTTCAAATACACACGCAGCATAATCAATTGAGCTTTACTGGTCAGTTGAATTATATTCTCCATTGTGATGTGTAATTGATGTTCCATTCCTGCATTATTCAGACTATTTTCTCCCCGTATAGCGGCTGTTCCGGAAATATAAACTATGCGCCGGTTTCCGAATACCATGCTTTTGGCTCGTTCAAACTTGGGGGTAGCTTTTTTCCTGTGGGTTGTTTTCAGCACTTTGTCCGAATACGTGTGGGCTGCAACTTGCAACGGATTGTCAATCGGCACGGTATATGCATTAGACGAGGTGAATACGGCGGCGTCCAGATCCACAACAACCCCTCCCGAACTTGCACCTATCCCCGTGGCTGCCGGATAACCATAAGGCCATGTATCCTTTGCGTAAAAATCGCTCCGTGCGTTATTAAAACTCTGGTAATGTTGTTCACCCTTGCTGAAACAACTGATCCGTTCAATATAATTCCACTGCCGGATGATGCTGTGGACAGGGATATGTTCATGTTTCAGCAACTCTTCTATCCGGCGAAATACCTCTATCGACTGTTGTTCGACGGATGTATGAACGTCACTTTGGAATCCTCCGGCAAAAAGGAAACGTCCTGCCGGGTTTTCCAGCAAGGTATAGGGGTTGTTTTGAAAGTGTTTATGGGTAATTTGATCGATTTCATCGGCTACGATGCTGTGTACTTCCATAAGAAGTGATGCATGAAGGGGAGGTTGTGATACGTAGCTCGAGGTGGGT
Organism: Tannerellaceae bacterium; assembly: GCA_031278605.1. Classification (GTDB taxonomy): domain Bacteria; phylum Bacteroidota; class Bacteroidia; order Bacteroidales; family Tannerellaceae; genus DFXE01. The sequence continues at coordinate 14,392 of JAITKB010000040.1, read as the reverse complement.
TCTTGGTTGGCGAAATGGGCTGCCGTTTTTTCTTTCAGTAAGTTGCGCCGCTTCAGGTATTCCTCATTGGATGGTGTGGCGCCGAAAAAAACTAATCGAAGAATAAACTCATCTTCAGGTAATTGAGCTAATAAATAATCAACCATATCCGGAAAAGCCGCTTCTTTTGCTACATATATCCGGTATCTAATCTTCTCACAATAATTCATTTATTTTCTTTTATGATGGGTTCGCATTTTATATGTTACCGCAAAGGTAAAAAAGTCCGGCAGATAAGCGGCTACGATGCCGTATGCCCCGGTCGGATTGTTCTCGTAGAAATAATCATGTACATTTGTGCTTATATTTAAACATAGATGACGGAAGAAGTAATAAAGGCTTGTGATGTAATGAAGGATGGAGGCGTTATACTCTATCCTACGGATACGATTTGGGGGATTGGCTGCGATGCGACCAATGAAAAGGCCGTGCAAAAAGTGTACAAGCTGAAGCAAAGGTTGGATAAGAAAGCCATGCTGATATTGATTGACACCTCTGCTAAACTGGAAATATATGTAGACAAAGTGCCGGATATAGCCTGGCAACTGATTGAAGCGGCCGATAAACCATTGACTGTTATTTACGAAAAAGGGAAGAACCTGGCCGGAAATCTTTTGGCCGAAGATGGAAGTATAGGCATACGTGTGACGAAGGAAGCATTTTCGCAGGCTTTGTGTGAACGTTTTGTCAAGCCTGTCGTTTCCACCTCTGCGAATGTGAGCGGCGAACCTTCGCCTGCCGGTTACGGCGAGATTTCCGACTTTATCAAGGAAGGGGTAGACTATATTGTGAATTACCGCCCAAAGGACGGATATAAAGCGGCGCCTTCGGGGATTATCCGATTGGGGGCAGGAGGAATTTTTCAGATAATCAGAGGATGAACAGAAAGCTACAAATTCTCAAATACGTTGTTTCGGATTTCTTTGCGGCCTCTGTTGTCTGGTTATTGTTCAATATTCTGCGATATAATGAAATCGCGTATTATCTTGGCTTTGCTTCGTTAACGAATTACCTTACCTATCCGGTTGTATGGAAAGTACAGATAGCGATACCCTTCTTTTGGCTGGTTCTTTACTATTTTTCGGGTTATTATAATCAGCCTTTCGGCAAATCCCGGCTCGGCGATGTTTTCCTTACGCTTGTAACCGTGGTATGTGGGGTAACGGTCTTATTTTTTATCCTCATATTAGATGATTTGCCCCGTTCGTTCCATACTTATTATCAGTTGTTTTTTACACTCCTTCTTCTCCAGTACCTTTTCACCTGTTTGCCCCGTTTGCTTATCACGCAGAGCGGATTGAATAAGATAAAGCGTCGGCAATGGTCGTTGAACGTATTGGTTATCGGCACAGGTCCGAAAGCTATACAAATAGCCGACAATCTCTATGATATGGGCTATCGCATCGTTGGTTTTGCGGCAGAAGACCCACAGGCGGAAACGGCCATTGCTCCGGACAGGTTGCTCGGTAGCGTAGAGGATTTGCCGGATATTGTCCCGGCGAAAAGCATTGACGAAATCGTCGTTGCTATTGAATCAACCGACAGTGAGAAAAGAATCCATCTCTTGTATCCTTTGTATCGCTATAAATGCCCGATAAAAATATTGGCCGACAAATCGAATATGTTGTCCAAGGTAAAGATAAAAACCATCCGGGGTCTGCCGTTGGTAGACGTTACCGACAATAATTTCTCAGGCGCAGAAAAGAACATCAAATTCTGGATGGATAAGTTCATTGCGGCATTGGCTCTTATCTTGCTTTGTCCGGTCTATCTGTATCTTGCTTTGAGGGTGAAGAAAGATTCTCCCGGCCCGGTGTTTTTCAAGCAGGAGCGGATAGGTTACAGAGGCTGTCCCTTTAGGATGTATAAGTTCAGGACCATGTTTACCGGCGCGGAAAACAACGGGCCGCTTCTCTCGAACGGGAACGACAACCGGGTGACGCCCTTTGGACGTCTGATGCGCAAGTATCGGTTGGATGAACTGCCTCAGTTCTGGAACGTATTGAAAGGGGATATGTCCCTGGTAGGTCCTCGCCCGGAGCGGCGTTATTTTATTGATAAGATCGTGAAAAAGGCTCCGTTTTATTACCTCCTGCACAACGTGCGACCGGGGATAACCTCCCTGGGCATGGTGAAATACGGCTATGCCTGCAATGTAGACGAAATGATAGAGCGATTGGAATACGACATGCTCTACTATGAGAATATGTCGCTGGTATTAGACCTAAGCATACTGGCCTACACCATCAAAACCGTAATTACAGGGAAAGGCATTTAAGATGAAAAAAAAGGACAACTTATTCTACAAATTCCTGATATGGAGAGAACGGCGGATAAAGGAAAAACATTTCGTTCTATTTGTCAGTTTCCTGGTCGGCATCTGCACGGCTGCCTCGGCCATTGTGCTTAAACAATTGATACACTTTATTCAGTCCACCCTGACCCGCAATATGGACGTGAGCGAGGCCAATTATTTGTTGCTGCTTTATCCGGTGGCAGGCATCCTGTTGGCGGGTTTGTTTGTGAAGTACATTGTGCGCGACGACATCAGCCACGGAGTGACGAAGATATTATACGCCATTTCGCAACGCAAAAGCCGCATCAAACCCCATAATATGTGGAGTTCCTTGGCGGCAAGTTCCGTCACCATCGGCATGGGAGGATCGGTTGGGGCAGAGGCGCCTATTGTGTTGACGGGAGCGGCCATAGGCTCCAACCTGGGGCGGCTGTTCCGGATGGAACAAAAAACCCTGATGTTGCTTGTGGGCTGTGGAGCAGCCGGCGCCGTGGCCGGAATATTTAAGGCGCCGATTGCCGGATTGGTGTTTGTTATCGAAGTGCTGATGCTGGATTTAACGATGACTTCGGTGATGCCTTTGCTGATTTCCTCGGTCACGGCAGCCACCGTATCTTATATATTCACCGGAACGGAGGCGATGTTCAAATTCTCGCAAACGGAAGTATTCGAAATAGGCCGCATTCCTTATGTCCTGCTGCTGGGTGTTTTTTGCGGACTGCTTTCGCTCTATGTCACCCGGATGATGAATAAGCTGGAAGGTGCGCTGGGTCAATTGATTTACTGGAAGAAATTTGTTTTGTGCGCCCTCATACTGAGTATTCTCATTTTCCTTTTCCCGCCCTTATACGGGGAAGGTTACGACACGATCGGCTCGTTGCTGAACGGGCAATACGGACATATCATGAACAAAAGCCTTTTTTACGGCATGAACACTTCGTATGGGGGTGTGTTGATTTTCCTGCTGCTCATCCTGTTTACCAAGGTTTTTGCCTCCAGCGCCACCAACGGCGGCGGTGGTTGTGGGGGGATTTTTGCCCCCAGCCTTTACCTGGGCTGCATATTGGGTTTCATGTTTGCCCATACGTCCAACTATTTTGATTTCACCACCTACGTATCCGAAAAGAATTTTGCCTTGCTGGGGATGGCCGGCGTCATGTCGGGCGTCATGCATGCTCCGCTTACGGGCGTATTCCTGATAGCCGAGCTAACGGGCGGATACGACCTTTTCCTCCCATTGATGATTGTCTCCATCAGTTCCTACCTTACGATTATCATGTTCGAACCTCACAGCATCTACTCCATGCGTCTGGCGCAGAAAGGGAAACTGCTCACTCACCACAAAGACAAAGCCGTACTGACGCTGCTGAACGCCCATAGCGTGATAGAGAAGGATTTCCTTACCGTTTACCCCGACATGACCCTGGGCGATGTCGTGAAAGTGATAGCCAAAAGCGGACGCAACGCCTTTCCCGTAATCAATAAAGATGGCATACTGCTGGGCGTGGTACAATTGGATGACATCCGCAACATCATGTTCCGCCCCGAGCTCTACGATCGTTTCCGCGTCTCCAAATTCATGGTTTCTGTTCCCGCCAAGATCGTGGTGAACACCCCCATGGAACAAGTCATGCAAACCTTCGACGACACCAAAGCCTGGAACCTCCCCGTAGTAGACGAGCACGGACGCTACATTGGCTATATGTCTAAATCCCAAATATTCAACTCTTACCGTGAAGTATTGGTAGACAACTTTTCGGGCGATTGAAAGACGTTTTTTTTTTCACCCTCACTTGTGCCTTCAAGCCTGCCTCACTTGTGCCCACAAGCGTGTCTCACTGGTGGGCACAAGCGTGTCTCACTTGTGCCCACAAGCGTGTCTCGCTTGTGGCTTCAAGTGAGATTCCATACTTTTGCGCCATATTATCCGATGAAAAAGATGAGAATTGTATACATGGGAACTCCCCAATTTGCCGTAGAAAGCCTGCGTGCCCTGGTGGAAAACAACCATCGGGTGGTTGGCGTGGTTACGATGCCCGATAAACCCATCGGGAAACATCAAAGCACGCTGCAAGCCAGCCCCGTAAAACAATATGCCGAGTCGGTGGGTTTGCCGGTTTTGCAGCCCGTAAGACTGAGAGACGAGGCTTTCCTCTCGCAACTTTCCTTGCTGAAAGCCGATTTGCAGATTGTTGTCGCCTTCCGCATGTTGCCCGAAACGGTCTGGAACATGCCCCCTTTGGGAACGTTCAACCTTCATGCCTCGCTCTTGCCGCAGTATCGCGGAGCCGCACCGATTAACTGGGCGGTTATCAACGGCGAAACGGAAACCGGCCTTACCACCTTTTTCCTTGCCAGGGAGATGGATACGGGGAAAATTATCCTCCAAAAACGCCTCCCCATTGCCGATAGCGACGATGCCGGCACGCTACACGACGCACTGATGACAACAGGCGCCGACCTGGTGCTGGAAACCCTCCAAGTAATTCGCTCCGGAAAGGTCAACGCCATCCCCCAGGAACAGTTCTTTGGCGACGCCTCCGAACTTCGCCCGGCTCCCAAGATCTTCAAAGAGACTTGCCGCATTGACTGGCATCAACCGCTGAAGAAAATCTACGACTTTGTGCGCGGACTTTCCCCCTCGCCGGCGGCATGGACGGAAATCGTCCTGCCCGACGGTAACCGGCAGATGCTGAAAATCTTCCAGGCAGAGAAACACCCCGACACACACAGCCTTCCGCCCGGCACACTCTCTACGGATACGAAAAGCGTCGTCCGTATAGCCGTTGAGGGAGGGTTCCTTGGCCTGATCTCGCTTCAGTTGGCCGGCAAGAAACGCATGAACGCCGTTGATTTCCTCAATGGCTTCAAGTCCATACACAAGGCGATGGTTGAGTAACTTAAAGCCTAATGAACAGGAGTTGTTGAAATTCCCGTTAGGAAACTGTTAAGAAGCTGTTGGGAATTTGTTGGGCGTTTGCCGGAATATGCTTGCCCGGATCACCGGTAAATGTACTATGTTTGGCTTCTAAAATAATCTTTATATTGTATGGCAGAAGAAGCAAGAAATACGCCAAATGCAGGGCGTAACAGACAGAGAATGACAGTCATCGTGCCCGAAGGGGGACGTCTGCAGCCTCAGGCACGGGAATTGGAAGAAGCTGTTCTGGGGGCATTGATGCTGGAAAAAGATGCGTATTCCATCATAGGCGAGATCTTAAAACCCGAATGTTTCTATGATAAGGCGCACGAGATGATTTACTCTGCTATCGTGGATTTATCCATCAGTCAGCGTCCGGTGGATATGCTTACCGTCACCGAGCAGCTCAAAAAGCGCGGTGAGTTGGAGGTTGTGGGGGGACCGTTTTATATTTCTCAGCTTACCGGCAAGGTGGCCTCCAGTGCGCACATAGAGTATCATGCACGTATCATTGCCCAGAAATATTTAGCCCGGGAGCTGATTTCCTTTACCGCCCAGGTGCAGGGGAAAGCCTTCGACGAAACGATTGACGTTGAGGATTTGATGCAGGAGGCCGAAGGGAAACTTTTTGAAATATCCCAGCGAAATGTAAAGAAAGACGTCACCCAAATCAATCCGGTAATCAAAGATGCCATCGAACTCCTGAAGAAAGCGGCGGCACAGAAGGAAGGTCTGAGCGGCTTGCACTCCGGATTCCACGGATTGGATAAAATGACTTCGGGATGGCAAAACTCCGATTTGATCATCATAGCGGCGCGTCCGGCCATGGGGAAAACGGCCTTTGTTTTATCCATGGCCAAGAATATGGCCATGCACTATAATACGCCGGTGGCTTTGTTCTCCTTGGAAATGAGTAATGTGCAGTTGGTAAATCGTTTGATCGTAAACGTTACGGAGATTACCGGCGAGAAGATCAAGAGCGGCCGGCTGGAAAACTACGAATGGGAGCAACTGGACTTCAAACTGAAAGACCTTTACGATGCCCCCATTTATATAGACGATACGCCGAGTCTTTCCATTTTTGAACTTCGTACCAAAGCCCGCAGGCTGGTGCGCGAACACGGGATCAAATGCATCATCATCGACTACCTGCAATTAATGAATGCCAGCGGCATGAATTTTGGCAGCCGCGAGCAGGAAGTGAGTACCATCTCGCGTTCGCTGAAAGGTTTGGCCAAGGAGTTGAACATCCCTATTATAGCTCTCTCGCAGCTGAACCGTGGGGTGGAGGGCCGTCAGGGTCCGGACAAGCGTCCTCAACTGGCCGACCTGCGCGAATCGGGAGCTATCGAGCAGGATGCGGATATGGTATGCTTCATACATCGCCCGGAATATTACAAGATTACGGAAGATGCGCATGGACATTCGCTGATTGGTATTGCCGAAATCATCATAGCCAAGCACCGTAACGGGGCTACCGGTGATGTACGTTTACGCTTCAGGAGCGAATATGCCAAGTTCATGAATATTGATGAAGGCGTGAGCGTGCGTGAATTTACTTCGGGCATGAATACGTTCGATGCCGAAGCCTTGCCTCCTGTCGGTTCCTCTGGAGTTGACTTCCTTCGTTCGGTCGACCGGGAAGAGATACCCTTCTGAAAAAGAATTGTTTGTGAAGCAGGGTAGGGGGGGGAGGAAGAGGAATTTCAAGCGCCGGGAGGAGGGGAAAATTCTCAGTAGTGAGAAATATATTTTTCAGTACTGAAAAAAAAAATTTTCAGTACTGAAAAAATTATTTCTCAGTACTGAAAAATTCAGGCCCAACCCTGAGAAGCGTAGACGGCTTTTACAGCCTTGTGAGATAGACGTTGCGAAACTCTATGGCTTTCCCTTCGCTTTGCAGTCCGATGTATCCGCTTTTCACTTTATTGGTCCCGGTGTTTTGATATACTCCGTTGATAAAGACGGTGATGGTTCCGTTTTTAACAAAGATATTTGCCTCATTCCATTCGCCAACGCTTTTTTCGCTTGACGGATTTGTTTTTTTCACCGACGGGAAGTTGGGGCGAGGGAGGCCGGGGCGCGTCTGAAATTCTGCCAAATCGGATCCCCCCAGCAACACGAAATCCCCGGCATTACCGGCTGCCAACTGACATTCTATGGCATTGGGGAAGGGGTTTTTCGGGTCTTCTATCAGCAGGAAGATGCCGCTGTTGGTTGCTTCATTGGGCCATCGCCATTCAATATGTAGCTTGTAATCGCCATATTTTTCCTTTGTATACATGTACCCCAGGGGAGTTCCCTTGATGTGGATTACTCCGTTTCGTATCGAGTACACTTCTTCGGCGGGCACGGCATTTTCGGCCACGACAAAATTCCAGTTGGAAAGATCTTTCCCGTTGAATAATTTTTCTGTTTTTTGAGCGGTTGCTCCGTTGCTTGCGCAGAAAGATGCAGTGATGACTGCAAGTAATACGATTTTTTCTTTCATCGGTTTAAATATTTAAGTAATTAATCAATCATAAGTTTGCGGTAACGCACCCGTTTGGGTTCTTCGTATCCCGATAGTTTTCGTTTGTAGTCTTCGTATTCGGAATACGAACCTTCGTAGTAGACGACTTCCGAGTTGCCTTCAAACGAAAGAATATGGGTACAAATACGGTCGAGAAACCAACGGTCGTGCGAAATGATTACGGCACAGCCGGCGAAGTTTTCCAATCCTTCTTCCAAGGCTCGTAGGGTATTGACGTCTATATCGTTTGTAGGTTCGTCGAGGAGCAAAACGTTGGCTTCGGCCTTGAGCGTCAGTGCCAGATGGAGGCGGTTTCGTTCACCTCCGGAAAGTATGCGGCAGGGTTTTTCCTGGTCGGCTCCGGCAAAGTTGAATTTCGAGAGATAGGCCCGCGCATTGACGTCTTTTCCGCCGATGCGAATAAAATCCTGTCCTTTGGAAACCACTTGATAAACGCTTTTGTCCTGTTCAATATCTTTATGGGTTTGGTCTGCATACCCCAGGGCCACTGTCTCGCCTACGTCAAATGTCCCTTTGTCGCTGCTTTCCAAGCCCATAATCATTTTAAAAAGGGTCGTTTTCCCTGCCCCGTTCGGTCCGATAACACCTACGATGCCATTGGGAGGAAGTACGAAATTCAGGTTGTCGAACAGCAATTTCTCCCCGAAAGCTTTACTTACCTGCTTTGCTTCAATTACTTTATTTCCTAAACGGGGGCCGTTGGGAATAAAGAGTTCCAGTTTGGTTTCACGTTCTTTCGGATCTTCGTTCAGCAGTTTTTCATACGAATTTAGACGGGCTTTCCCTTTGGCTTGGCGGGCTTTGGGTGCCATACGAATCCATTCCAGTTCACGCTCCAGTGTTTTGCGGCGTTTGCCGGCCTGTTTTTCTTCTTGCGCCATGCGTTTGGTTTTTTGTTCGAGCCAGGAAGAGTAGTTTCCTTTCCAGGGGATACCTTCTCCCCGGTCTAATTCCAGAATCCACCCGGCAACGTGGTCGAGGAAATAACGGTCATGCGTGATGCAGATTACCGTTCCGGCGTATTGTTGCAGATGTTGTTCCAGCCAGTCGATGGATTCGGCATCCAGGTGATTGGTTGGCTCATCAAGCAGGAGCACGTCCGGTTGTCTGAGTAGCAGGCGACAAAGCGCCACGCGGCGACGTTCTCCTTCGGAGAGGGTATCCACTGTTTGATCTTCGGGAGGGCAACGCAGAGCATCCATTGCGCGTTCCAGACGGCCGTCTATATGCCAGGCATCAGTAGCGTCTATTTTGTCTTGCAGAGCCGACTGACGGGCTATTAAGGCATCCATTTTATCCGGATCGTTGAATACTTCGGGGTCGCCGAATTTTTCGTTTACTTCTTCATATTCTTTCAAGGTATCAACAATTTCCTGAACGCCTTCCTGTACAATCTCTTTCACCGTCTTACCTGCCTCCAATTGAGGTTCTTGCTCTAAATAACCAACCGAATAACTCGGCGAGAATACAACCTCACCTTGATACTCTTTTTCTATTCCTGCGATGATTTTCAGCAAGGTAGATTTACCGGTTCCGTTCAACCCGATAATTCCAATTTTCGCTCCATAAAAGAAAGACAGGTAGATATTTTTAAGAACTTGTTTTTGAGGAGGGTAAACTTTACTTACACCTACCATAGAGAAAATAATCTTCTTATCGTCTGCCATAATTACATCTGTTATATTTATGCATCTATTATAGATGGCCAACAAAGGTAATAACAAAAATTAATCTTGGCTTGGCTACGTATCATTTCCATTAGCCGTAAAAACGATAATTGTCATTATGTTAAATATCCAGCAAGGGATACCCTGCCGTTTTAGGGTTTCCTACCTTTGGGCTTTGTGCGGTGTCCTGCGGCCAAATAGACAATTACAGCGTCAGCCCCTTGGCATTAGGGAGAAAAAACTATCTACTCTTTTCGAATGGCTCACGGATGTTCTGAACCGGATTAATGAAACCCGAGAGAGTGTAGTTCGCCGTAGGCTTACGGTACTCTAATCGAGGCTAATTATAGAAATTAATAAAAAAGAAAAGGTTGTCATCGCGACAACCAATCTTCTCATTGTTAACCTTAAATCTAATACCATGAAAAACACACTGCAAAGATATATATTATATGTTGTACAGCATAATATTTTTTTCAAAAACATTTATGATTAACATTATTTAATCATTAGTGTCACGGAAGCCGGCATGGAGCATGATACCCGGCCTTTGTGGTGACGCCGCCGACATCGCCTTCGCAACAAAAGGACATCGGCGTGGCATCGGCCTTGGAACGTACGCAGAGTAAAGGGGCGGTGCCGCTAACCTTCAATCATGCCATGCACAAGGTGAAGTTCTCGGCGCGGTACACGCCGGGGTTGTTTGTAGACAATACCGGCGGATTGGGCGATGGGGGTTATATAAAGGTTACTACGTCCTTTCGACTACCAATGGAGATTTGACCTCCTCCACCGATTTATTGCCCGAAGGTCTCAACGCCGCCGACTACAACATCACCACCCCCGCCGGCACGTTGCTGCTGGTGCCGCAACAGTCGGTGAAGCCGAACGTAAAACTTACCGGTTCCATTTGCGACGGATGCAGCAACACGCCAAGTACATTCGAACGCAACGGATCACTGCAATCCTCGAATTGGAACGCCGGGGAATCCACAACCTATAATTTCACATTGGATATTCAGAACGATGTGTATTGTTGGGGATTTGAATACACCGGCGCTACGCGAACCTTCGTTGCCCCGAAAGATGGGACCTACCGCCTCGAGGCCTGGGGAGCGCAAGGTGGTGTTTGGAACAGTGATGTGAATAAAGGCGGCTACACCGCAGGGACTATTACCCTTACCCTGGGGCAGATAGTATACATCTACGTTGGGCAGGCCGGGATAATAGTACGAATTCCCAACTCTCCTATGGAGGAAACCAGACCGGTTCGAGCAATTATACGGGCGTATGGGGTGGGATCTTCGGGGTGGGAGGATCATGCTTAAACTTTTCTTGGGGCGGGGGCTCGGGTGGTGGCGGGGGCGGTTATTACGGTGGCGACGGCAACGCGACACGTTCTGATGATGCCGCCTCCGGCTCCGGCGGTTCGTCCTTCATCTCCGGCATGACGGGCTGCGTGGCCATTGACCCCACCTCGAATGTATCAGGCAATCCACGTACGCACACCGGTGAGGTGTCGCTGAGGTATAGCAACAGCGTCTTCGGCGCAAGCCCCACCTGGAACAACAACGAAGAAATCCTCTTCACCAACCCCTCCATGATAGACGGCCAAGGCTACGAATGGAACACCGGCACCGGCTCGCGAGGCAACCAAACCCTAATGCCCAGCTATTTCCCCCCGGTAGCACCATGACCGGCAACACCGGCCACGGCCACGCCCGCATCACACTGCTTAATTAACGGTGATTAACGGTTAGCGGTTAGTTTGAATCACCATGCCCAAAAGGGCCTGAAACTGGAGTGCACTCCGGCAAAATTTTCTGTGCACTCCGGCAAAATTTTCTGTGCACTCCGGCAAAATTTTCTGTGCACTCCGGCTTCAGCTCCTGTGCACTCCGGCTTCAGCTCCTGTGCACTGCAGCTTCGAGGCCTGTGGGGTGAAATTACAGATGGCTTATTATCAGCGTATTAGTAATTAACCCCCTGAAAGGATTCCGTGGAGCGAGGCGGAAACAACGGCGTCGAGGACGGTGTCAGACCTTTGGCGTTGGGGAGGAAAAACTATCTGTTCTGTGGTAATCATCAAGCGGCCGGACGTGCTGCGATTATCGGATGAATGATTGCAAGGTGAATGACCTTGCGCGTTTGTTGCCTGGGCGGTGGGGGGAAACCTAGAGGTGTAGTTCGCCGTAGGCTTACGTAGCAAGGTGAGGTAAGAACTGATGAAAACGAAAATCCGTATGGAACTTCACAGCTACATACGGATCAAACAAATAACAAACTCTACTTATATGAAAAAACAAATACTACTACATGTACTTTATTATAAAACAACGTCTAAGATGATATAGTTCACATCAAACATTGTAAAAAACGTTAAAGATATAAATTGTATTCTTACGCATGCAAAATCAATAACGGAGTATCTGTGTGAAAAAGCATTTTCCTTGCAATACCAGGATTGAACATTCGAGCTAATATATTCCTGCGATGAGTTGTAAGAGCTATCATATCAACCTGATTATCACGAACAAATCTTTCTGTAGCCAACATTAAATCTCCATCATCTAATATAGTATAAACGATATCTGCTTCTGGATATTGTTTCTTAAAGTATTTTCGTATGCCTGATAAACGAATTTCGTTCCATTCGTCATGGCTGGTCGAGATATTAAACAGATATATTTTGGGGCAAAAGCCTTGTAGCAGTTTCATAAAACTGTCGAAAGCTATCAAGTCATGTGGATTGAATGACGTAGCAAAGGCGATGTGTTTAGCTTTACTCAAGTCGTTGAATGGAACATTTTCTGGTATGGCAAGTGTGGGAACCTTGTTTACTTCAATGATTTCACCGGTTACACTGCCCACCAAATCTGTATCTTTCTGGTTTTTTCCTCTTGTGCCCATAACGACCAATATAGGACGGCAAACTTTGCAAAATGTGATAATTTCTTCTTCCGGCAAACCTTCTCTGAGTATATATTCGTACTTCACTTTGGGAAGTATTCCGGTTTCTATTTTTTGTTGAAGTTGCATAGAAAGATTCTCCATATCTGCCTGAACTTGTTTCAATAGTTTTTTTATAGATTCGCTTTTGTCTATCGGAGTATCTCCCAGTGGGATGAATGTGTGGGAATATGAGCTAAAGTAGGCATGCATAATGACGATTTCAGCTCCTACCCTATCTGCGTAATGAAAGCCTATTTCACAGGCTTTCATTGAATAATCAGAGAAATCTACGGGTATTAATAACTTTTCCCCTTGATTAATCGCTATTCTTTCTTCTTTGATTTCTTCCAACCATTTGTTGTCTTCTATGATGCGAAGTGCATGTGGTAAGTCGCTCTCCTTGATGCGTACACGCACACCCGCCGATATGACAGGTAAGATTTGGTTCACATTGTGAATATACACCTCTATACCTTCTGTTTCAAGAATAGTTTTCAGTATTTGAGCTTTCTCGAAAGTATGGATTGCAAGTGTTATTAAATTATTATTCATATATTTATGATTTTCCTATATCATTTATCATTAGACAATAATGAAATGAAAAAAATCCCAAAGCGACGAGTTTAGCAATGGGATTTTCAAGCAAGATTGCTTTTTACGCCAGAGGTGCTTCCGATACTGTCGGTACGTGAGTCTCGTCAAGTATCTCTAAAGCACGCTCTAATATTGATGTATCATCTAAAACAACAATTCCGCCGTCAGGTCCCGGTTCGATGTGAATACCACAACTTTTGCCTTCCCTGAAATTTTGTCCGCCGAAATAATTACGAACAGTTTCAACTGAGACACCCAATTCGTCGGCAATACGGCGAGAAGTTCCATCAGGCAAGCTGTCCTTAATCTTGCGTAATTCATTAAATGTGATTGTCTTTGTCATAGTTCTTTTATTTTTAATTGTTTATCAATTACTATTAATTATTGATGGCACTAACATAGTTATTATATATCACAGCAACAAATTATTTAGGCGAAATAAATATGCTTTACAACATGTAATAATGAGTTTTTTAATGAAGGATGGCAATCAGAGGGTAATTGAAGATCAAAACAATCAAAATAGTAACAAAAATACCTAAAGTGATAATTTGCTTTTGCCTCAGAGAATAGAGTGAGGACGGGGGGGGCAGTGTCGTACCTAACAATTGTTTCCGTATCCATACATAAAATACATAAATTCCATATCCAAACAAGAGACCTATGAAGGCACCGCAAATAACGTCGGAAATAAAATGAACTCCTAAATATATTCTCGAATAAGCTGAACATACCGCCCATAAAAATATACCCCCCGTAAAAACACGATATCTGAAAAGAAGTGACATAAACGTAGCGAAACCAAATGCATTAGCTGCATGGCTGGATATAAAACCATAATCCCCTCCTCGGTAATCAAACACAATTTTGACTTGATTCATAAATGCGGGATGATGTGTCGGACGAAAACGAGAAAAAAATGGTTTGCAAAAATGGGAGGCAAATTGGTCACAAAGAGTTATTACCAAGACAATTGCTAATAGAATTAGAAAGACTTCATGCCAATTTTTCTTATATACCAGAATAATTCCTATTAAGAAGGCCAACGGCAACCATACGCTTTTCCCTGAATAGAGCCACATAAAACGATCCCAGAAAGGGCTGTCACTGCCATTAAGAAGAAAAAAAGCTGCACGTTCGTAATCCAAAATTCGTTCAAGCATATCAAATAAGTTCAATGTCTTTGCCCGGCATCCATCCTACATTCCCATCTTCTAACTCTATTTCAGTCCATTCACCCAGTGTGCTTTTAATAGAAACTTTCGTCCCTTCGTGTAAAATAAATAAGTCTATCCCACTCTGATTCGGTGAACTTTTCACTGTTACAGTGGGAGAAAACACAATTGCATGAGTGCGGTTTACCCATTCACGTTTCTGATTTCTCGCGAAAA
>JAITKB010000029.1 GCA_031278605.1 Tannerellaceae bacterium | reverse complement strand
AGCGCGATGTAAACATCTCCTTCGTTAATGAGTTGTCGCTGATCTTTGATAAAATGGGAATCGATACCCACGAAGTATTGGAAGCAGCCGCTACGAAATGGAATTTCCTGAACTTCTCGCCCGGATTGGTTGGAGGCCATTGCATTGGAGTTGACCCTTATTATTTGCTTCATAAATCCCAACAATTAGGATATAATCCCCAGGTGATCCTTTCGGGCAGGACGGTTAATGACGGTATGGGGTATTTCGTGGCCTCAAAGACCATCAAATTAATGATTGCTCACGGAATCCGGATTATAGGTAGTAAAGTATTGGTATTGGGCTTTACTTTCAAGGAGAATTGCCCGGATACGCGCAACACCAAAGTGACGGATATCATGAAAGAATTAAAAGATTTCGGTATCGAAGTAGACGTTTATGACCCGTATGCCATCAGGGAAGAAGTCAAAGAAGAATATGGCGTAGAGCTACAAGCCACCATGCCCGACATCCGACATTATGATGGAATTATATTGGCTGTTGCCCACGATCCATTCAAGGCTATGGATTTTAGTGTTATCCGTAACCGACCGATTATACTGTTTGACGTCAAAGGTGTTTTAGACAGGGGAATGATTCATGGCAGGCTTTGATTGTGGTATGAAATTAGCGCCCATTGTGATATTTGCCTACAACCGGCCTTTGCATCTTCGGCAGACTGTTGAGGCATTATTGAAAAACGACTATGCTTCGGAGAGTGATTTGATCGTCTATTCGGATGGTTACAAGGATGAAAAATCGCGGGAAGGAGTAGAGAAAACACGGGAATATATCCGGTCTGTTACAGGATTTAAATCATTAAAGGTTGTAGAGCGGGAAAAGAATTGGGGACTTGCGAACAATATCATCGACGGAGTTACAACGCTTGTCAATACGTATGGACGCATCATCGTATTGGAAGATGATTTGCTTACCTCTCCCTATTTCTTGAAGTTTATGAATGAAGGGCTGAATTTTTATGAGCATAACGAGGAGGTTATCAGTATTCATGGTTACATTTATCCAGTTAAGGCGATATTGCCTGAAACTTTTTTGATAAAAGGAGCCGATTGTTTAGGTTGGGGGACTTGGAAACGAGGATGGGACTTATTTGAACCTGACGGATCAAAATTGTTGTCGGAACTTATCCTTCGTCGTAGGATAAAAGAATTTGATTTCGAAGGAAGTTATCCATACACGAAAATGCTAAAAAAGCAAGTAGAAGGTAAGGTGGGTTCGTGGGCTATACGCTGGTATGCCTCTGCTTTCTTGAACGATAAACTTACGCTATATCCAGGTCGTTCATTAATATTCCACAATGGGAGCGATGGTAGTGGGACAAATTGTGGGGTGAGTGATGAATTTGAAGTAGAACTTTCAACAACCCCTATCCATATTGATTTAATAGAAATAAAAGAATCACTGGTTGCTCGGAAAATGTATATACAGTATTTGCGTTATACTATGCGCAAAAGCAGGGTCAAGGCGTTTTTCAAAAAGATATTTTCAAAATGAAACAAAAGCTCATACAATTACTCCCGGATAAACTATTCCTTTTTTTAAAAGGATATGGATGGTATGGAGATTTTAGAAGTTGGAATGAAGCCCAACAACATTCTATCGGTTATGATGCTGAAAACATATTACATCGGGTAAAAACTTCTTTGCTTAAAGTAAAAAACGGGGAAGCTATTTATGAAAGAGATTCCGTTATCTTTAATACGATTGAATATTCTTGGGAATTACTATCTGCTTTAATGTGGATTGCCGCCCAAAACAAGGGGTATTTGCATTTAATAGATTTTGGTGGTTCCTTGGGAAGCACATATTATCAAAACAAAGTATTTCTTGATTCGCTGCCGGAAGTCTCATGGAATATTGTGGAACAACCTAATTATGTAAAAGTCGGTATAGAATCGTTTCAAAATGACCAGTTGCATTTCTACACATCTATAAATGAATGCCATCAAAGATCAAAAGAAAAAATGAATACGATTCTTTTTTCAAGTGTTTTGCAATATTTGGAAAATCCATACGAAATATTAAAAGAGGCTTTTGATTACCCAATTGAATTCATTATTGTAGACAGGACCGGGTATACTCTGAATAACAAAGAGCGAATAACGATTCAGAAAGTTCCAAACAAAATATATGAAGCAACCTATCCTTGTAGATTCTTTAATGAAAAGGTATTTATATCTTATTTTGAAGAACATCATTACAAACTTCTATTCGACATCAATTCATTAGACAGTGCAAATATTCGATCTAAACACAAAGGATTCGTCTTTAGAAGGAGGGGAAATGCTTAACTTTTGTACCCTTTTTGATTCAACGTATCTTTCCAGGGGACTGGCAATGTATCGTTCACTGTTGGCGCATTGCCGTAATTTTCATTTGTATGTGTTTTCATTCGATGAGGCGTGTTATGAGATATTGCAATCGTTGCATCCGGAATGTATGACGGTTATTTCTTTGGCGGAATTTGAAGACAAGGAATTGTTGCGGGTGAAACCGATGCGTACACGGGGAGAGTATTGCTGGACTTGTACGTCCTCGACCATTCTTTATGTGCTGAATCATTATGAGGTGACGCATTGCACCTATATAGATTCGGATCTGTATTTCTTTGCCTCGCCTCAGCCTTTGATGGATGAAATGAGGGATCATTCTATTCTGATTACCCCTCATCGCTATACGCCCGAATACAATCAAGAGAAGAAAACGGGGATTTATTGCGTACAATTCGTTACGTTTAAAAAAGACGAAAACGGATTAAAGGCCTTGAAATGGTGGAGAAATGCCTGCCTGGAATGGTGTTATAACCGATTTGAAAACGGACGGTTTGGCGACCAGAAATATTTAGACGACTGGCCCCTTCGCTTTGAGGGGGTACATGTCTTGAAGCATTTGGGCGGAGGCGTGGCTCCCTGGAATATGCAACAATATGCCTTTGAATGGGAGCGGGAGACATTGATGGGAAAAGTCCTGCATACGGGCGAAAAATTCGAGGTGATATTCTTTCATTTTCATTCGTTCATGTTTGTCTCTCCCGATTATTTTTCTCCCCGCCCATACTACCGGCGGAATGATTCCGTCATTACCCTCGTATTTAATCCTTATGTGAAAACCATCCAGCAGATCCGCAAACAATATCCTTGTGTGGAGAGCGAAGAACGATACCTGCATGGCTGGACTTACTGCAAATACCTTGCGGAAACATTTCTCAGGCGAGGATTCCGGGAATTGCATTACATCCGATTATTGCACAAGAAATAAATCTGTTTTTATGGCAAAGATTATCGACTTACAAACATTTACCGATAAGCGCGGGAACCTTACCGTGATTGAAAAGGTAATCCCTTTTGAGATCAAGCGCATTTTTTATATCTATGGAGTAGACGATTCGGTGCGGGGAAATCACCGGCATCATACCACCATACAGGCTGCTGTTTGCTTGCAGGGACAGTGTACGATTTCAAACGATACAGGAAAGGAAAAGCAGGATTTTTTGCTGGATTCCCCGCATAAATGCCTGATCCTTTATCCCGAAGATTATCATTGCATGCACCATTTCAGCAAGGACGCCATACTGATGGTTCTGGCTTCCGAGTATTTCAACCCCGACGACTATATCTACGAGCCTTATGATTGAATACGAACATTTGGGAAACCTGAATAAGCCTTTTGAAGCGGAATATAAGGAAAAGGTCGAGGAGTTTTTCCGGAGCGGCTGGTATGTTTTAGGGCGCCAGGTGGATGCGTTTGAGCGAAGTTTTGCCGCCTATTGCGGAAGCCCGTATTGCATTGGCGTAGCATCCGGGCTGGACGCCCTGATATTGGCGCTCAGGGCATATAATTTCCCTTCCCGGAGTGAAATTCTTGTCCCGTCGAACACCTATATTGCCACCATCCTCTCTGTTTTACACTGCGGATTAAAGCCTGTTTTGGTAGAACCCGATGTGGCAACCTACAACATGGATCCTTCAAAAATAGAGCAACATATTACTCCGCGGACACGGGCGATTATGGTGGTTCACCTCTATGGAAAACCCTGCCGGATGGAGGATATTATGCGCATTGCCCATGCCGGGGGATTGCCCGTGATAGAAGACTGCGCACAGGCTCATGGGGCCTTGTATAAGAACAGGCATGTGGGCACGTTTGGCCTTGGCGCCTATTCTTTTTATCCGACGAAGAACTTGGGGGCTTTGGGCGATGCCGGCGCAATTATAACCGACGACGAGTCGCTCAACGAGACGTTCCGTTCGCTCAGGAATTACGGTTCAAAGGTAAAGTACCGGAACGATTTGATTGGATTTAATTCGCGTTTGGACGAAATACAGGCGGCTTTTTTGTCTGTCAAATTAAACCATCTGGACCGGATTAATGCCCATAAACGCATGTTGGCTCAAATCTATTTAAAGGAATTAAAACCGGATTTCATCAAGCCGTCCGTTTCGGAGGATTCCTACGATGTGTATCATATTTTCAACATCCGTCATCCCAGGCGGGATGCGTTGAAAGATTTCCTGTTAAAGCATCGGATCAAAACTGAAATACACTACCCGATTCCCCCGCACCGGCAGCAGGCCCTGCAAGGAATATTCGATAAGGATACCTACCCCATATCCGAAGAAATTCACCGCACGACGTTGAGCCTGCCGATTTCCTACGGACACACCCCCGAGGATATTTATCAAGTAGTCGAAACCATCAATAAATTCTGATATGTACCAACGACTCCTTGCCGTCTACAAACGGCAGCAATTTTTTCCGAGTTTCATCAGCATCTTTGTAAATCCTTTTTTCTTTTTCCGCATCCGTCTGGCAATTGATCCTGAAAAAAAAAATACGCCCTCATTTCCCCCCCTCCCGCGCTTTTGCGGAAAAAATAATTCGCTTACCTTTGCGCACACAAAAAGAAGACGGTCCGGTAGCTCAGTTGGATAGAGCAACAGCCTTCTAAGCTGTGGGTCTTGAGTTCGAATCTCAACCGGATCACCCCTCCAAACCCCTCCTCCCCTCCCCTTATTGATGAACAAAAGCACGCGCTCAGGCGCCCCCCAGGCGGTATGTATACATGGCGGAAGGAAAATTTTTCCGCCCAAACAACTATGTATACATACCGGAGGAAAATTTTTCCGCCCGGACAACTATGTATACATACCGGGAGGAAAATTTTTCCGCCGGGACAAGTATACATGCATACCGGAAGGAAAATTTTTCCGCCGGGGCAAGTATACATACATACCGGGAGGAAATTTTTCCCGCTGCTGTTCGGATACATACATACCGGGAGCGGCCCTTTTCCGTAAAGCCTGACAAGGATGCATACCTCGCCTGTTTTTTCTGTTATCACCGTGACATACAATGCCGTTCATTGCCTGGAAGAGACCATCCTGAGCGTCTTGGGGCAATCCTATCCCGGCATAGAATACCTGATTGTCGACGGCGCCTCAACCGACGGCACCGTGGAGCTGATCCAAAGCTATGCCTCCAGCCTGGCCTGGTGGACCAGCCGCCCGGACGGGAGTTTGTACGAGGCCATGAATACGGGCCTGCAGCAGGCCACGGGCGATTACGTATGGTTCGTCAACGCCGGCGACCGCATCCACGGCGTCGATACGGCGCGGGAAATGGCCGACCGCATCTGCGCCTGTCCCTCCCCGCCGGATATTCTTTACGGCGAGACGGCCCTGATCGACAGCCGGGGGAGATTCCTGGGAATGCGCAGCTTACGCAGCCCCAAAAGCCTCTCCTGGAAAAGTTTCCGAACCGGCATGAGGGTCTCGCACCAGTCCTTCCTCGTTCGGCGAACCCTGGCCCCGGCCTTCGACCTCCGCTACCGCTTTTCTTCGGACGTCGACTGGTGCATCCGCTGCATGAAGCGCTCCGGGGCAATTGTCAATACGCGCCTGGTCCTCTCCGATTTCCTGGAAGGAGGGCTTAGCACGAAGCGACGCGCCGCCTCCCTCCGGGAACGATACCATATCCTCTGCCGTTACTACGGATGGCCCCTTGCCACGCTGCTCCACGGATGGTTTGCCCTCCGCTTCCTGGCAGCCAGGCGTCTGAAAACAAGAGTTTAATCATTCAAATAAATCCCCTATGCAGAATCTCGTAAAGCAAGCCGCCGGGCATCTTTTTGCCGTGGCGGCGTTTCTGACCCTCACCCTGACGTTCTTCGCCCCGGCCGTGTTTGAAGGCAAAAGCATCGTGCAGGGCGACAACATCAAGGCCACGGGAATGGGCGGCAGCCAGGTCGGCAAATATGCCGAGACCGCCGCGCCGGGCGAATTCAGCGCCTGGTCCGACGCCATGTTCTCAGGTATGCCCTATGGCCCCGGCTACGGCAACCCGGCGCCGAAATTACCCTCCTACGCCTTCCTCGACCATACGCTGAAAAGGACGGGATACACCCACGCCGCCATGGTCCTGGTCGGGCTGCTGTGTTTCTATATCCTCCTGCGCGTGCTGGGCGTGAACCTCTGCCTGGCAATGGCCGGCGCCATCGCCTTTGCCTTCGCCTCCTACAATATTATTATTATTGAAGCCGGACACATCGTCAAGGCCTACGTGATCGGGTATATGCCGCTCACTCTCTCCGGTATGGCGCTGCTCTTCCGGCGCAAATACCTCTGGGGAGGCCTCCTCTTCCTCCTGGGCGTGGCCTTTTCGCTGGCCAACGGACATGTGCAGATCACGTATTACCTGGTGCTGCTCTGCCTCTTTGTCTACGCCGGATACAGCTGGGGCAAAATCGTTAGGGAGAGGGCCTGCGGCGAATGGCTGAAGGTCTCGCTCGTCCTTGCGGCCGTAACGCTGCTGGCCGTAACGCCCAATATCCAGGGGATGTACGCCAACTGGGACCTGGGGCAACACTCCATTCGCGGCCCCTCCGAGCTGACGCCGCCAGTCGAGGCGAACGGCGTCGCCGAAAAACCCTCCACGGGCTTAGACAAAGACTATGCCTTCCAATGGAGCTACGGCCGCCAGGAGCTGCTGACGCTCCTGATCCCCAACGCCTACGGGGGAGGCTCCGGAGGTACGCTCGACAGCTCCTCCGAACTCTACCGGGAGATGAAACGTCACAACGCCCAGGTGGGCAACGAACTGCGCACCTATACCTACTGGGGCGACAAGTCGTTCACCTCCGGGCCGGTGTATTTCGGCGCCCTGGTGTGCTTCCTCTTTGTGCTGGGGATGTTCGTGATCCGCCACCCCATGAAGTGGTGGCTGCTCGCCGGGAGCCTCTTCCTCACGGCCCTGGCCCTGGGGCGAAACTTTGCGGCCTTCAACGACCTGATGTTTCATTACCTGCCCCTCTATAATAAGTTCCGTACGGTAGAAATGGCCCTGGTGATTCCCGGTATGGTCTTCCCCCTTGTCGGCGTCTGGGGCCTGAGCCGCCTGCTCGCGGGAAAGGTCGAGGCGGAGCGTCTCAAAAAAGGTTTCCTCTGGTCGCTGGGCCTTACCGGGGGCCTTTGCCTCGTGATCGGCCTTTTCCCTAAGCTCCTGCTGGAGTGCCGCTCTGCCTACGACTCGCTGTTTATCACGCAAGTGCCGGAATGGTATTACGAGGCCCTGGTGACGGACCGCGCCGCCCTGGCCTCCTCGGACGCCTTCCGTTCCCTGGCCTTTATCCTTGCGGGCGCCGCCCTGCTGCTGTGGTTTTGGAAGTCGAAAAACAAGCCCCAAACGGCGAACCTCGTGGGCCTGGGCATGGCCCTGCTCATCCTGACGGATCTCTGGACGGTGGATCGCCGCTACATCAACCAAGGAAGCTATACCCGCGAAAAACCGGAAGAAACCTACAAGGAAAGCCTCGCCGACCGGGAAATCCTGCGCGATACGGCCTCCTTCCGCGTCCTGGGCCTCAACGACCCCTGGCAAAATACGGACGTCTCCTATTTTCATCACTCCATCGGGGGATACCACGCCGTGAAACTGCGCCGTTACCAGGAATTGATCGAACATCGCCTGAACAAGGAATACCGGCTGATCGTCGACGCCCTGCAAAACGCCCGCTCGCCCGAAGAGCTGTACCCGGCCTTAGCCTCCGCCCCCTCGCTGAATATGCTGAACATGCGCTACATTATTTATAATGCCGAGCAGCCGCCGTTGCGGAACCCGTTTGCCTTTGGGAATGTCTGGCTTGTGAAGGAGGTGGAGATCGTAGCCGACGCCGACGCCGAGATAGCCGCCCTGGAGCGGATTCATCCCCTGCAAACGGCCGTCATCGACCAACGCTTTGCCCCGGCCCTGGAAGGCTTCACGCCCAAGGCAGACTCCACGGCTACGATCCTGCTGGAAAACTATCGCCCCAACCGGCTGACCTACCGCAGCAAAAGCTCCGCCGAGGAGCTGGCCGTTTTCTCCGAGATTTATTACCAACCCGGCTGGGTGGCAAGAATCGACGGCGAGGAGGTTGAGCACCTACGCGCCGACTGGATCCTTCGCGCCCTGCGCATCCCCGCCGGAGAACACACGATTGTGTTTGAATTTCTGCCCCGCAACTACATAGCCGCCGCCTACGTTTCCTCGGTCGGTTCGTTCCTCATCCTCTTGCTTCTGGTCGGGGCCGCGGGATATGGGCTATGGAAGAAATTTCATTTGTAAAACGTTTTTTCAAAGGCGGAGAACTCGCCCTCCTTGCGCAGGAGGCGACGCCAAACGCCGGCAAGGAAGCCTGCGCCGTATCCCGTGAGCTGGATGCAGGCCGCCGCCACCGACAGCCCGCCAATCCGGAAACTCCGGTTCCGTATACCGGCATCCGCCCACACCAAAACAGCATACAAGAGCAACGGAGCTAAACACCACACACAGAAAACACCCCCCATCAGCAGGAAGACCTCCCCCACCGTAAACGCGGCGGGAAGACAATGCACAGGCTTCAGCGATGCGGGGTGTTTCCTGTATAAATGGATGCGGGCAATGCCCGAATTATACACCTGCCGGTAGAATTTCCTCCAATCCGTGCGCCGCTTATGGTACACCCAGGCGGAGGAAAACAAAGCCACACGATAGCCGGCCTCGTAAATGCGGAGGCTGAAGTCAATGTCTTCGCCGAAACGCATCGGCGCAAATCCCCCCAAAGCCTCAAAGACGCTCCGGCGAACCCCCATGTTGAAACTGCGCGGATAGAAGCGATCCAACTCCTTCCCCCCGCCGCGGATGCCCCCCGTGGTGAAGAAAGAAGTCATGGCATAGTTGATCGCCTTTTGAATGTCGGTGAAATGCTCCGACGCCCGGTCGGGCCCCCCGAAAGCGTCGGCCCCCGTCGCCTCCAGCTCCGCGCAAAGAGCGGCAATGTAGCCGGACGGCAGGATGCAATCGGAATCCAGGATCACCAAATACTCCCCCAAGGCCCGCCCCGCCCCGTAATTGCGTGCCGGACCGGGACCTCCGTTGGGAATAAAATAATAGGCAAGGTCCAGCTGTTCGCCGTATGCGGCCGCCACGCTTTCGCTCCGCTCGGTCGAGCCGTCTTCCACAAGGATGACCTCAAAATTCTTTACGGTTTGTACGGAGATGCTTTGCAGCAGTTCCTCTACCTCTCCGGGGCGATTGTATACGGGAACGATCAACGAAAAATAGGGCTTTTGCACGATGTATGTTCTGTTTTTGTGTGAAAATTACAGGGATGGGCAAATGTACATATTTTAAAAATATATGCTAACTTCACCGCCCTAATTACAATATAAGCATATTATGAAAAAAGGAATTGTACTTTTCTGCGGCTTACTGGCCGCAACCGGTCTCCAGGCACAATGGAAACCCGTGGGAGACAAAATCAAAACATCCTGGGCCACAGAGGTGAATCCCACAAACGTATTACCCGAATACCCGCGCCCCCTGCTTCAACGGGGAGAATGGACCAACCTCAACGGCCTCTGGGAGTATGCCGTCACCCCCCGGGGAACAGCCGAACCGGCCGCCTTCGACGGGCAAATCCTGGTGCCTTTCGCCATCGAATCCTCCCTGTCGGGCGTGCAGAAAGAAGTGGGAGACAACCATGAACTCTGGTATAAACGCGAGTTTACCATCCCGGCCAACTGGAAAAACAAACACGTAAAGCTGAACTTCGGCGCCGTGGACTGGCTCGCCGACGTGTTTGTCAACGACATCCTCGTCGGCTCGCATCAGGGAGGATACACGCCGTTCTCCTTCGACGTCACGCCCTTTCTGAACGGAAAAAGCAAACACAAACTGGCCGTCCGCGTATGGGACCCAACCAACAAAGGACATCAACCCAGAGGCAAACAAGTGGTTAGCCCCGAAGGCATCTGGTACACCTCCGTCACAGGCATCTGGCAGACCGTCTGGCTGGAACCCGTCACGGCCAATCACATCACGGGCATTAAAGCCATCCCCGACATCGACGCCCGCCTCGTGGAAGTCACCGTCTCTACCGCCCTTTGCAGCGCCGCCGACATCGTCACGGTCGCCCTGATAGATAAAGGACAGGTCATCGCCTCCGCCAAAGGAGTACAAGGCCAAAAACTCCGCCTCCACGTCCCGAATCCCGTGCTATGGAGCCCGGAAAATCCTTACCTCTACGATATGAAACTCTCCCTCGTCTCCTCGGGGAGAACCCTCGAGGAGGTGACCTCCTACACGGCCCTTCGCAAAATCTCCGCCCAACGCGACGCCAACGGCGTCATGCGAATGCAGTTGAACAACAAAAATCTCTTCCATTACGGCCCGCTCGACCAGGGCTGGTGGCCCGATGGCCTCTACACAGCCCCGACGGACGAAGCCCTGCTTTTCGACATCCGTAAAACAAAAGCGTGGGGATTCAATATGATTCGCAAGCACGTCAAGGTGGAACCGGCACGGTGGTATTATCATTGCGACAGGGAAGGGATGCTGGTATGGCAGGACATGCCCAGCGGCGACCTGGGCAATAGCTGGCAACCGGAAATCTACAACGGAGGCGCCGACAAAAAACGTTCGCCCGCATCCATCGCCGATTTCAACAGCGAATGGCAGGCGATCATGGATTTCTGCATCTCGAACCCCTCGGTCGTGGTGTGGGTACCCTTCAACGAAGGATGGGGACAGTTCAACACCGAAAAAGTAACGGAATGGACCAAAACCTACGACCCCTCCCGCCTGGTGAATCCCGCCAGCGGCGGAAACCATCGCCCCTGCGGCGATATACTCGACCTGCATAACTACCCGAATCCGAAAATGTACCTCTTCGATGCCGAACGAGTCAACGTGCTGGGCGAATACGGAGGCATCGGTCTCCCGCTCGAAGAACACCTGTGGTGGCAAAAACGGAACTGGGGATATATCCAATTCAAAAACGAAGAAGAAGTGACGGCACAATACGTACAATATGCCTCAGAACTCAAAGAACTACTGAAAAGAGGCTTCTCCGCCGCCGTTTATACGCAGACAACCGACGTGGAAGGCGAAGTGAACGGCCTGATGACCTACGACCGCAAACGAGTGAAGATCAACGAAGCTTCCGTCAG
>JAITKB010000123.1 GCA_031278605.1 Tannerellaceae bacterium | reverse complement strand
TTACTATGCGCAAGGAAATAGCGGCGGCGGTGGCGGCCATCGAGGAGACATCGGCGGAGGCAACGAAGGATCGGGGCAAGGCGGTCTGCAAGGACATGCGGGATCCAGCTTTGTACACTCATCACTATACGATTCCGACATGATGAAGGAGGTAAACGCCGGCAACGGCAAGGTAAGAATCACCCTTTTACCCCCTGCCATCTGACGCTTTTTCCCCCCGGAAAAGGCCGGAAAATTCACAGTACTGAGCGAAAAATTTTTCAGTACTGAAAAAAAAAATTCTCAGTACTGAAAAAAATACTTCTCAGTACTGAGAAATTCGAGGGGAAGACAGGAAACAGCAACGAGTGCCCCCAGTCCATCCGCAAGGTCCTAAAATTCAGTACGCAACTTTGTTGGGGACTTGTAAAATCAACCGTATGAATCCTGTTGAGTGGCTCACTGATGCCCTGAGCCTCGGGTGAAATCTGAAATCTGTTTAATGCGTACGGATACAAAGCAAGAGGATGCGTCAAAAAACATTGACACATCCTCTTTTTATAGAAAAAAGCCGCATTGTTAGATATGAACAAACTCCGAAAAACAGGATTTGAGTGCTTTGACGTCTTTGTAATCCGCTGTGCGAAGCATACCCGAAGGTTGCGGCCCGCCATCAACGACAAGAGCTATGTCTCGGAATTATTTTCAACTGATGAGTTTCCCAATCGAGCAATACGGCTTAACTCTTTAAGCGCAATCGGTAATTCGTTACAAATATAAGGATAAGGTTTTTATCATCCAAATAAAAGAAAAAAAACGCTTAATTTGACGTTACGTTACTTTACTTTATCTACAATAGCCTTGAATGCTTCCGGATGATTCATCGCCAAATCGGCCAACACTTTCCGATTGATTTCTATATTTTTGGCATGTAAAGCGCCCATCAGGCGTGAATACGATAAACCTTCCAGACGTGCGGCAGCGTTGATACGCTGTATCCATAAAGCACGGAAATTGCGTTTCTTGTTGCGACGGTCGCGAAAGGCATACGTCAAACCTTTTTCCCATGTGTTTTTGGCTACTGTCCAAACATTTTTACGAGCGCCGTAATAACCTCTCGTAAGTTTTAAAATTCGCTTTCTTTTTGCTCTTGAAGCTACATGATTTACTGATCTCGGCATAATTTTATCCTCCCGTTCGTTATTTCAAACACAATAGTTCTTTCACACTACTTACATTTTCACGGGATACCAGGCCGATATGGGTGAGGTTCCTTTTTTGCTTTTTTGTCTTCTTCGTCAGAATGTGACTCTTGAAAGCATGTTTTCTCTTGATTTTACCTGTTCCGGTAAGGGCGAACCTCTTTTTGGCACCGGAATTAGTCTTCATCTTAGGCATGTTCTAATCTTTATTTTTAAATTATTAATGTATTGCAATCCCTATTTAAGGGAGGTTTATTCTTTATTTTCTGTGTTTTCCTTTTCAGGTTTTGCCTGAGGTTTAGGAAGGATAATCACTTTTTTTACTTGTGGCCTGGGTGGAGTAATCAAATTTGTATGAGTGCCTCCTCCTCCGCCTTTTTTGGGTGCAAGCATGATAATCATTCGTTTCCCTTCCAAAAGGGGCATTTGTTCTACCTTTCCGACATCTTCCAGATCATTGGCAAAACGGAGCAACAAAACTTCTCCCTGTTCTTTAAACAAAATGGAACGTCCTCTGAAAAAGACATAAGCCTTTACTTTCGAACCTTCTTCCAAAAAACTTTTTGCATGTTTCAACTTAAAGTTATAATCATGGTCATCGGTCTGCGGCCCGAAGCGAATTTCCTTTACTACCACTTTAACGGATTTCGCTTTCTGCTCTTTCTGACGTTTTTTCTGTTGGTACAGGAATTTCTGAAAATCGGTTATTCTACAAACGGGAGGTTCGGCACTGGGTGAAATCTCTACCAAGTCCAACTCTTGCTCCTCTGCTATTTTCAGCGCTTCCGAAATCGGGTAAACCCCCTGTTCTACATTCTCACCTACTAATCGAACTTCCCGAACGCGAATCCGTTCGTTAATTCTGTACTGGTCTTTCAGATTGTCATTCTTCATTCAAAATGATTAAAAGTTATGCTCCTTTCTATTCTATTATTTGAGTAATTATTTTTCTTTGTTTTTTTGCCAGCGATTCATCATATCCTCTATCTCATCATGCAAAAGTGTTGCAAATGTAGCAATTTTCATAGAACCTTTATCGCCTTCTCCTTGCTTTCGCACGGAAACTTCGTCATTCTCGGCTTCTTTTTCTCCAACGATCAGCATGTAGGGGATACGTTTTAGTTCATTATCGCGTATCTTGCGACCTACCTTTTCGTTGCGATCGTCAACCACCACACGTATATCTTTTTCTTCCAAGTGGCGGGATATTTCCCAGGCATAATCGTTATATCTTTCGCTCACCGGCAATACAGCTACCTGGTCGGGGGTAAGCCATAAGGGAAATTTCCCGCCGGTATGTTCTATCAATACGGCTACGAAGCGTTCCATCGACCCGAAAGGTGCACGGTGTATCATTACCGGACGATGCTTTTTATTGTCTTCACCCGTATATTCCAACTCGAAACGTTCGGGCAGATTGTAATCTACCTGAATGGTACCTAATTGCCAGCGACGTCCGATGGCATCTTTCACCATAAAGTCGAGTTTCGGACCATAGAAGGCCGCTTCGCCCAACACAATTTCGGCGGGCAGGCCGGCTTCACGACAGGCTTCCACGATGGCGGTTTCGGCCTTTTCCCAGTTTTCGTCCGAGCCGATATATTTTTGTTTGTTTTCCGGGTCACGTAAGGATATTTGCGCTTCAAAGTTTTCAAAGTCGAGTGCCTTGAAAATAATAAAAATGATATTCATCACTTTCAGGAACTCATCTTTCAACTGGTCGGGACGACAGAAGAGGTGGGCGTCGTCTTGCGTAAAACCCCGTACGCGGGTCAATCCATGCAATTCGCCGCTTTGTTCGTAGCGGTATACGGTGCCGAACTCGGCAAACCGAATGGGCAGGTCTTTGTATGAGCGGGGCGTTAGCTTGTAGATCTCGCAGTGATGCGGGCAATTCATCGGCTTCAGTAGGAACTCTTCTTTTTCCTGTGGGGTGTGGATGGGCTGAAAGGAATCTTTGCCGTATTTTTCGTAGTGCCCGGAAGTGATATATAATTGTTTGCTGCCGATATGTGGCGTCATCACCTGCTGGTAGCCGTATTTCTTCTGAATACGTTTCAGGAAATCTTCCAGGCGCAGGCGCAACTGTGTGCCGCGCGGGAGCCATAGGGGAAGTCCTGCTCCAACCGATTGAGAGAAGGCAAACAACTCCAATTCCTTTCCTACTTTCCTATGGTCGCGCTTCTTGGCTTCTTCGAGGAAGTGAAGATAATCGTCCAGCATTTTCTTTTTCGGGAATGTAATGCCGTAGAGGCGTACCAACTGTTTCCGTTTCTCGTCGCCCCGCCAGTATGCTCCGGCTACGCTTAGTATTTTGACGGCTTTGATATAGGATGTGTTCGGCAGGTGAGGCCCCCGGCACAAATCGGTGAAGTCGCCCTGAGTATATGTTGTAATTGTGCCGTCTTCCAGTTCACCGATCAGTTCGGTTTTGTAGGTTTCTCCCCTGTTACCGAACATTTCCAGGGCATCTTTCTTGGTGATACTTTGACGTACGATATGTTCTTTGCGGGCAATCAGTTCCATCATTTTTGCTTCGATAGCGGGGAAATCATTTTCTTTTATGGTTTGTTCTTCGCCGGGGTCTACATCGTAATAGAAGCCGTTTTCGATGGCCGGACCGATGCCGAACGTAATGCCGGGATATAATGCCTGAAGAGCTTCGGCCATCAGGTGGGCGCTTGAATGCCAATAGGCATGTTTCCCTTCCTTGTCATCCCATTTCAGTAATCGCATTGTTGAGTCTTGAAGGATAGGACGTCCCAAATCCCATGTTTCTCCGTTTACATCGGCGGCCAGGACTTCCTGCGCCAGCCGGGGGCTGATACTTTCCGCTATTTGCAAGGGTGTAATTCCTTTTGTATATGCTCGTACGGATTGATCCGGGAATGTAATTCGTATCATAATTCTTTAAAATATGCTTAATTGTAAATTTTGAGTTGCAAATTTACGATTCTTTTTCAGATTCGATTGCCTTGCATTTATTTTCCACAGCTAAAATTTAAACATCTCCCGACTGATTCGAGTTTGAATAATTATTCTATTTTTGTGGAATATTTGTATAGCAAACGCATATTATTTTTATTAGTACGAACAAACACTGCTTAAGTTAAAATGAAAACATTACGAAAACACCTTGTTTTTCTTTTTCTGCTGATTGGGGGAATAGGAATAAATGAATCCTTCTCCCAGGTTGTTTCGGATGACGCCTTGTATATCCGCGAGAATTTCACGAAGATTGAAAGGCTTATCCCTATGCGCGACGGTAAAAAATTGTTTACCTCTATTTACATTCCCAATGACCGGACAAAGACGTATCCCATCCTGCTGAACCGGACGCCCTATTCGGTGGCTCCTTACGGGGAAGATAAGTATAAAGCTTCGCTCGGTCCCTCGGCTCTTTTTATCCGGGAAGGATACATTTTCGTTTACCAGGATGTGCGGGGCCGATGGATGTCGGAAGGGGATTTTGTGGATGTTCGCCCTTATATTGTGAATAAAAAGGGAATGGATTATGACGAAACCAGCGATACGTATGATACCATCGAGTGGTTGATTAAAAATATCCCTTCCAATAATGGGAACGTAGGGATCTACGGCATATCCTATCCGGGATTTTATGCCACGGCGAGCATCCCCGACAGCCATCCGGCCTTGAAGGCCGTATCGCCCCAGGCGCCGGTGACCGATTGGTATATCGGCGACGATATTTTTCATAACGGGGCCTTTTTCCTGGGTATGTTCACCTTCTTTTCCAACTTCGGACAGCCGAGGCCCGAACCGACTACCCAGGCGCCGCCCCGGATGGATTTCGGTTCGCAGGATGCTTACAACTTCTTCCTGAAGGCCGGAACGACGGATGCACTGAACGAGAAATATTTGAAGGGCCGGATAAAAGCCTGGAACGATTTTACGCAACATGCCACCTACGATGAGTTCTGGCAAAGCCGTACTTACCTGCCGCATCTGAAGGAGGCAAAGCCGGCGGTGATGACCGTGGGGGGATGGTTTGACGCCGAGGATTTATACGGTCCGCTGAAAACCTACGCATCTATCCGCGATAAAAATCCGGACAAGACCGACAACCGCCTGGTGATGGGACCCTGGCCGCACGGGGGATGGGCGCGTAGCAGTGGGGAGTTTCTGGGGCCTGTGCATTTTGGGGAAAACACCGCGGAGTATTATCGTGCAAACATCGAACTGCCGTTCTTTCATTATTATCTCAAAGGTGGCACGCCGCCGAACATTCCTGAAGTCTCCGTTTACGAAACGGGTTCCAACCTCTGGCGTTCCTACAAGGCTTGGCCGCCCGAACAGGCAAGGGATACGATCCTTTTCTTGTCGCCGGATGGCGGGCTGTCTTTCCTTCCCGACCAACAGGACCGGGGGCGGTTCGACGAATACGTGAGCGATCCTCAGAAACCGGTTCCCTATACCTCCGAGATCCGTTTCTCTACCGTACGGGAGTATATGATCGAGGACCAACGCTTTGCCGCTTCGCGTCCGGATGTGTTGGTTTACCAGACGCCGGTGTTGCAGGAGGACATCACATTTTCCGGTCCTGTAAGGCCGCATTTGTTTGTATCGACCACCGGGACGGATGCCGATTTCGTCGTCAAGCTCATAGATGTTTATCCCGACACCTTGCAGAACAGGCCCGATACCCCTTCGCATATCCGTCTGGGGGGATTCCAGCAGCTTGTGCGCGGGGATGTGATCCGGGGGAAGTTCCGGAACAGTTTCTCTTATCCGGAGCCTTTCGTTGCGGGGGAAGTGACCCGGGTGGAGTTTGACATGCAGGACATAGCCCATACCTTCCGGAAAGGACACCGGATTATGATCCAGGTGCAGAGTTCCTGGTTCCCGCTTGTGGACCGCAACCCGAACCGTTTCCTCGACATCTTCCACGCCAAGGCCGACGACTATCGGAAGGCGACCATTCGGGTCTATACCGACGGCCGACAACAATCGCATATCAACCTAAAATATATTCATCATTAATTCTTATAGCAAAATGGAAAAGAGATTGATTTTATTATCTGTTGCAATTGGCCTATGCCTTTATCCGGCATATGCTCAGAAACGCTTACCGGAGGAGATCGCCTACCGTATCAAGCAGGAGGCTTTTTCCAACTCGAAAGTAGAAGAAACGGCCCAGTGGCTCACCGATTTTTTAGGCCCAAGGCTTACGGCTTCCAAAAACGGGCAGCGGGCCGAAGCACTGGTTAAGGATAAGATGACTGAACTTGGGCTAAGCAATGCCCGTCAGGAGTTTGCCGTTAAATTCACCCGCGGGGGATGGAATAACGAAAAGACCTACATTGCCCTTACTGCGCCGTATTATACGGCGTTTGCGGCGACCCCCAGGGCCTGGTCGCGCGGCACCAACGGCCTGGTGAGCGCAGAGGCGGTTTATCTGGATGTTACCGGGGAGGAAGACCTGGAACAATACAAGGGGAAGTTGGCGGGGAAGGTGGTCCTGATGCCTGCGACCACCACTTACAGCATCAACTTCGAGCCTTTGGCTTCGCGCCTGAGCGATGCACGCCTTACGGAGCTTGCCCGCGATCCGCGACCGGCAACTCCCCAGGGACGTCCCATGCTTCCTCCCTCGGCCTATGCCTTGAGGGAGAAGATTTCCACCTTCCTGAAAGGGGAGAATCCCCTGGCCGTCTTGTCCGGGGGCGGAAGTTTCAACGTACCTACTTCCAGCGGACTGGCCTATACGGCCGGCGATCCTGAACCTCCGCTGGAAATCATCCTGCCGATAGAAGACCACGGACGCATGGTGCGGCTGGTGCGGAAAGATATCCCGGTGACGTTGGAAATGGACATAAAGAATACGTTTTATCCTGCCGACACCCTGGTGAACAACGTTGTGGCCGAAATTCCGGGCGTCGACCCCAAGTTAAAGAACGAAATCGTGATGATTGGCGCCCATTTGGATTCCTGGCATGGCGGCACGGGCGGGGCCGACAATGGTTCGGGCTGCATTGTTATGCTGGAGGCCATGCGTATTCTCCGAAGCTTGGGTATTTCTCCCCGACGCACCATACGGATTGCCCTTTGGGGAGGCGAGGAGCAGGGTTTGTTCGGATCGCGCGGATACGCTCAGAACTCCCTGTACGATTTAAAGACGCACACGAAATTACCCGGCTACGATCAGTTTGTATTGTATCTGAACATGGACAACGGCTCCGGTCGTTTCCGCGGCATTTACCTTGAGGAAAACGACATGGCTGTTCCCTTCTTCAAGACTTGGATGGAACCGTTTGCTTCGCTGGGATTTTCCACGTTGAGTCTGAGACGTACGGGGGCGACGGACCATGTTCCTTTCAACACCCTGGGTCTTCCGGCCTATCAATTCATACAGGATCCTCTGGAATATGGCCGCACCTACCATACGTTGATGGACACCTACGAACGTCTTTCGCTGGAGGACCTTCGCGTGAACGCGGCCCTGGTGGCCTGGTTTGCCTTCTGCGCAGCGCAGGACGCCGATCGTATCCCCGTGAAACCCGGTGTATTGGATAAACTAAAGGAGCAGCAAAACCCCCGTTTCTTCTAACAGGGTCCAATCGTTTCTATTGCGCACAAGAGAATCCCTGTCATGTACCCCATTGAGGGTCATGCAGGGATTTTTTCGTATTAACTTAGGCAAAGCAAGGATGATTTCAACTGTATTTCGCGCTTGCAAACCGGGGTAAAGCCATGATTCGGGTGGTATTCCCTCCTTCCTACAATAAAAGAAAGGGACAATAATTCGATTATTGTCCCCTCTGCGTTTATTCCGACGTCTGCCGGCTAGCCGACTAACCGTGAACCACTAATTTTTATATCCGTATATGGCCTGGGCGCCGAGTTCCTCTTCGATGCGCAACAATTGGTTGTATTTGGCCATGCGGTCGGAACGACTCAGCGAACCGGTTTTTATTTGTCCGGAGTTGGTTGCTACGGCAATGTCGGCAATGGTGGCGTCTTCCGTCTCCCCGGAACGGTGCGAGGTTACGGAGGTGTATCCGTTGCGATGCGCCAGTTCAATGGCGTCCAACGTTTCCGTTAATGTGCCTATTTGGTTTACCTTGATCAGGATGGAATTGGCGCATCCGCTCTCGATGCCCTTTCTGAGAAATTCTACGTTGGTGACAAACAAGTCGTCGCCCACCAACTGACATTTCGAGCCAATGGCCTCGGTCAGTAATTTCCAACCTTCCCAGTCGCCTTCGTCCATGCCGTCTTCAATGGAGTCAATGGGATATTTGGATACCAATTCGGCCAGGTAAGCCACCTGTTCGGCAGCCGAGCGTTTGGCGCCTTTGTCTCCTTCAAATTTTGTGTAGTCGTAAATGCCGTCGGCATAAAATTCGGAAGCGGCACAGTCCAGGGCGATGGTTACATCCTTGCCCGGTTCGTATCCGGCAGCCTGGATGGCCGAGAGAATCGAGTTCAAGGCGTCTTCCGTGCCCTCCAACGTGGGAGCAAACCCGCCTTCGTCACCCACGGCCGTACTCAGTCCGCGCCCATGCAGTACTTTTTTCAGCGCATGAAACACCTCGGCCCCTGTACGCAAGCCCTCGTGGAAACTTTTAGCGCCTACCGGACGGATCATAAATTCCTGAAAAGCGATCGGAGCATCGGAATGTGATCCCCCGTTGATGATATTCATCATCGGCACCGGCAGCACGTAGGCATTGGTTCCTCCGAGGTAGCGGTACAGGGGCACGTCCAGCAAATTGGCGGCGGCCTTGGCTACGGCCAGCGAAACACCCAACATGGCGTTGGCCCCTAACTGGGATTTTGTTTTCGTGCCGTCCAGCTCGATCAACTTGGCGTCTATCTCGCGTTGATTCAAAGCGCTCATTCCGATAAGGGCCGGAGCAATTACCTTGTTTACATTCTCCACGGCTTTGAGCACGCCTTTGCCTCCGTAACGTTTTTTGTCGCCGTCGCGCAATTCGATCGCTTCATTCTCGCCCGTGGAAGCCCCCGAAGGAACCGCCGCACGACCAAAAGCGCCCGAAGCCAAAAGCACATCCACTTCTACGGTAGGATTACCGCGAGAGTCTAAAATCTCTCTGCCTAAAACTTTAACAATTTCCATATTCTGATAATGATTTTAAATGAGTATATGATTTTCAGGAAACAAAGGTAGAAAATAAATGAATAAAATGGGGAAAAGCCTTACATTTGCCCCATACACGAAGGACAGGGAATGTATCCATTCCATTTTAAAATCAGAAAATATGATAAACAAAGAATTAATTGATCCGCAAAGCATCGTTGTGGTAGGTGGATCCAACAACGTACACAAACCGGGTGGACGCACCGTGAGAAACCTCCTGGAGGGAAACTACCGAGGAGACCTCTACGTGGTAAACGCCAAAGAAACCGAAGTGCAAGGCCTGAAATCCTACCAAAATGTACGGGAAATACCGGAAACGGAACTGGCCATCGTCTCAATACCCAGCGCATCCTGCCCGGAAGTGATCGAGGTCTTGGCCATGGAAAAGAAGGTGAAAGCCTTTATCGTGGTCTCCGCAGGCTTTGGCGAAGAAACCAAAGCGGGAGGAATCCTCGAAGAAGAAATGATGCAAACCGTAAACAAGGCCGGGGCAACCATGATAGGACCCAACTGCATCGGCGTGATGAATATGAATTACCGGGGAGTGTTCACCCAACCCGTCCCGGAGTTTCATCCCGAAGGCGTAGACTTTGTGTCAAGTTCCGGAGGTACGGCGCTTTTTATCATCGAATCGGCATTGACGAAAGGACTGCGCTTCTCTTCCGTGTGGACCGTGGGAAACTCCAAACAAACCGGAGTGGAAGAAGTGCTGGAGTATATGGATCATCATTTCAATCCCGGACTTCACTCCAAAATCAAAATGCTGTACGTGGAAAGCATCCGGAATCCCGATAAATTACTCTTCCACGCCTCGTCGCTTATCCGCAAAGGATGCAGGATTGCCGCAATCAAGGCCG
The DNA here is from genome assembly GCA_031278605.1 of Tannerellaceae bacterium. Taxonomy (GTDB): domain Bacteria; phylum Bacteroidota; class Bacteroidia; order Bacteroidales; family Tannerellaceae; genus DFXE01. The sequence continues at coordinate 1,781 of JAITKB010000123.1, read as the reverse complement.
GAAGCACCGAATCCGGCAAACGGGCCGCCTCGTCACACACGGGAGCTATCGCCAGCTCCGACTCCGCCGTGGAAGCCTTGTTCCGCAAAGCCGGTATTGTGCGTTGTTTCAGTCGGGAAGAATTAACCACGGTAGCCTGTATCTTTACATTGAAAGAAATCAAAGGGAAAAACTGCGCCATCGTAACCCATGCTGGAGGACCCGCCGTCATGTTGGCCGACGCCTTGTCCAAAGGACGCGTGAATGTACCCAAACTGGAAGGCCCAGTTGCCGACGAACTGAAATCGAAACTCTTCCCCGGATCCTCCGTAGGCAATCCGATCGATATTATCGGAACAGGTACGCCGGAACATCTGGCCACGGCCATCGACTACTGCGAGAAACGGTTTGAAAACATTGACCTCCTGATGGTCATCTTTGGTAGTCCCGGGCTGGTGAAACTTTACGACACCTATGAGGTGCTGCACAAGAAAATGGAAGAATGCAAGAAACCCATCTTCCCCGTCTTGCCCTCTATCGTCACCGCCGGCCCGGAAGTAAAGAGCTTCATAAAGAAGGGACATGTAAACTTCTCGGACGAAGTAACGCTGGGCGCCGCGCTCTCGCGGGTCATAAACACGCCCAAACCGGCCGGCTTGGATATCCAATTGTACGGGGTGAATATCCCTGAGATCCGTCGGATGCTGGAAACATTCCCCGACGGTTATTTAAGTCCTGAAAACGTTCGCAAAGTATTGGAAACCGCGCAGATTCCACTCGTCGAAGAATGTGTGGCTATGGATGGGAAAGACCTGACAGCCTTTGCAGAAAAAGTAAAGTATCCGGTAGTACTCAAAGTGGTAGGCCCGGTACACAAAAGTGATATAGGAGGCGTAGCGCTCAATATCCGTAGCGAAGAGCATCTGATATTTGAATACGAACGCATGAAGAAGCTGCCGGAAGTTACCGCCCTTCTCCTGCAGCCCATGCTGAAAGGACAGGAACTCTTTCTCGGAGCCAAATACGAAGACCGCTTTGGACATATTGTCTTATGCGGTCTGGGAGGGATCTTTGTCGAAGTATTACAAGATGTATCTTATGGTTTGGCTCCCCTGTCGTACGACGAAACATTTTCCATGATTCGTTCCCTGCGCGGATACCCTATTATCAAAGGAACACGAGGACAACAGGCTATCGACGAGCAGCAATATGCCGACATCATTGTACGCCTCTCTACCTTACTGCGTATCTCTCCGGAAATCAAAGAAATAGATATAAACCCATTGTTGGCTACAGAGCGGGGACTATTTGCCGTAGATGCACGTATCCGAATAGAAAAGTAATCGTATATTTGCGGCAATAAAACAAATTAATAATTAAATCCATGAGCAAGAAAATAGAACAGCACTATGACGAGGAAGAATCCGTAAAGTTTATACAAAACTATCTTCCCCAAGAATATAAGGAAAAGTTCAGCGACGACGATATCCTCTATTTATTAGACCTGGCAGAAGAGTTTTATGAATCCAAAAAGGATGTAGACATCTTCGACGAAGAAGACGAGGAGGAGCTCATTGTATATATTCTAAAAAATGCAAAAGAAGACGGAGTTGGTTCTTTCGAGGCTGAGGCTATTCTGCATATATTGAATGGTGAGATGGAATATTGTGAATCGATTCATTATTTTGAATAACACGAGAAGGAGATACATTCGCATTTTAAATAAATCCCGCCGAGTAATACCCTTGGCGGTTTTTTTTGACATTTATCATTGGATTCTATTCCTTTTATCTCCTGTATTG
>JAITKB010000098.1 GCA_031278605.1 Tannerellaceae bacterium | reverse complement strand
CAATACCGGCTTTCCGTGGACGTCGATGGTGAAGTCTTTCAGTCCGAATACCTTTCGCCCATCCTGACGGCGGAGATTGACAGCCTCTTTTTGACAAAGGACGAAAAGGGCGCTCCCGTTTTTGTCCGCATATCCACCGACGGTGGGGCGAACGGAACGAATTATTACCGCTGGATGTACAACGAAACCTGGGAGGTGATGGCCGACTTTTATGCCAACGCCCGCTGGGGGCCGAATGGGACCGTAATTTTTCACTCCATGTATACCTCCGAGAACACTTATTACTGCTGGGGCAGGGATTCTTCCAAAGTTTTATTGCTCGGCGATACGGAGAAACTCTCCCAAAACATCGTTTCCAGGCAAAAGATTCTGGAAATCCCCTGCGACGATGATCGTTTGTCCATCCTTTATCACATCGAAGCCCGGCAAATGCAACTCCGCGAAGCCGCCTACCGATACTTTGCCGATCTGCAGGAACGCATCGAACGCACCGGAGATCTGTTTAGCCCCATACTGACTGCCGGATTGCGGGGGAATATCCGTTGTGCAAAGGACCCCGAACGTCTGGTGGTCGGTTACATCGAGGTGGCGACCACCACCCGGAAGGATCTTTACGTATGGGAGAGGGAAGGTTTCTACGAAGTCCCGGCCACCTACTGGGCAAGTTTGGCTCGCAGATGCACCCCTTCCGCTTGGAGCACCAATCGCATCTTTTCTATCTTCTCCTACAAGACATCCGTCGTGTACGATTCCCGCTGCGTGGATTGCCGGGAAAGGGCGCACGCCTCCAAAGACAAACCGCAGGGTTGGCCCACGGAACATTGGTGACAACGCATTAATTATATATAGATATATGCCGATGAAACGATACGTACTTTGCAGCTTGTGTCTGACGACCATCTTCTCCGCAGCCCGGGCACAGGAAAAGGAAATAAACAACTACCTGCTCCACGCCGGAGCCCGGGCGGTTCTCTATGCGGGCAAGGAAGAAACCACTTACGCACACATCCATCAACACCCCTACCTGGATACGGAACACTACCGCGAAGGAACACTGTATTTCGCCAAACGAACCTATCCGCAACAACCCATGCGCGTCAATGTATATACAGACGAACTCGTGGTGCTCGCCCCGGAATTTCACGCCGGTATCGCCCTGCCGTCGGAACGGGTCGACTCGGTTGTCTTTTCTTCCTACACGCTTATCTACAACGACGGGAAAGAAACCGCCCTTCCCTCCCCAGGCTACTACGCCCGACTCTACAACGGCAAATATTCCGTGTGGAAACGTCAAACCAAACTCATCGAACGCATGACAAACGGGATGAATATCGAACAGACCTTCACCACACGCACAAGGTTTTATATCCATAAAGACGGACAATACCACAGCGTGGGAAGCAAAAACAGCCTGCTCAAACTCTTTGCAGGAAAGAAAAAAGAACTGAAACTGTTCTTCCGTCGTCAACAACTCAACTTCAGACAGGAAGCACACGAGGCAATCGTCCGCACCGTAATGTATTATGAATCCTTAAATCCATAACCATGATGATGAAGATCATACCAAGAATACACCTCCCCCTTCTCCTTCTCCTGGCCCTGCCCGCTACCCCTTGGGGACAGGAGCGTCTCACCCTTAGCCTGGAGCAACGCCCGGCAACGGAACTCTTCCGCTACATTGAGGAACATACCCCCCTGCGCGTCTTCTACCTCCCGCAGCAGGTGGATACGCTCAAGATTACCCTCCGGGTTCACAACGCAGAGCCGCTCGAAGCGTTGCGTACGGCCCTGAAAGAAACAGCCCTGAACGTGTCGCAGTACAAAAACAGCCTGTTCCTCACTCCCAATGCCGAGTTGATGACTTCCCTCCCCCCAGGATATTTCGAGCAGGTAGTCCGGCGCGAAGAAACCATCGCCACGCAGCCCACGGTGTTTGAAACGCAACCTCCCCGCACGGAAGAAGCGGATCTGCCCGTCTATGAACTGGACGAAATACTGATCTCCTCCTCATCCATGAGGGAAAACGTGCGGGGAACCACCCTCGGCGTCGAACGCCTGGAAGTGAAAGCCATCAAAAATATCCCAACCGTCTTCGGCGAACGCGACATCATGCGTATCGTCACCTCGCTGCCGGGCGTCAAAACCGTGGGAGAAGTTTCGGGAGGTTTCAACGTAAGAGGAGGAGCCACCGACCAAAACCTCATCCTCCTCAACGCAGGAACCATCTACAACCCTACGCATCTCTTCGGCTTCTTCTCGGCCATCAACCCCGAAGTAGTGCAGGATATGGAACTCTTCAAAAGCAGCATCCCCCCGGAATACGGCGGGCGCATCTCCTCGGTGCTCGAAATAAACGGAAGGGAAGGGAACAAGGAGAAATTCGTCGGTTCGGCCAGCCTGGGGTTGCTCACCAGCCAACTCACCCTGGAAGGGCCGATGCCCGGAGGGAAAACCTCTTACCTCGTTGGAGGACGTACCACGTATTCGGATTGGATCCTAAGGCAACTGCCCGAAAAAAGCGGGTACCGCCACGGGAACGCAGGCTTCTATGACCTGAACGCCTCCATCGCCCATAAGTTCAGCAACTACGATAACCTGACAGCCCACGGCTACTTCAGCCGCGACCGCTTCAGCTTCAATACCGGCGAGCATTATGCCTACCGCAATGCCAACGCCGCCCTGAAATGGAGGCACATCTTCAGCCCCAAACTCCTGGCCGCACTAACCGCCGGGTACGATCATTACGATTATCACACCCAAAACACCGAAATACCGGCCAACGCCTACAACCTCACCTTCGGCATCGACCAATACTACGCACGGCTGGACTTCACGCGTCATGCCGCGCAACATACCGTGAATTTCGGGCTGAGCAGCCTCCTGTACAACCTCAACCCCGGACATTACGCCCCCTTCAATCGGGAATCCCTGGTGATCGACGACCCTATGCAACGGGAACATGCCCTGGAATCGGCCCTCTATGCCGGCAACCGCTGGGACATCTCCCGCAGCCTCTCCATAGACCTGGGACTGCGCTACACGGTGTACAACGCCCTGGGTGCGCGCACCTACAACCATTACGAAGAAGATGTTTTGCCCACGCTCTCCAGCATCGCCCAGACCGTAACGGCCGAGAAGGGGAGCATTTACCAGACGTATCACGGCCCGGAGTTCCGCCTCTCGGCACGCTATGAGTTTGCCCGGGGCTTCTCCTTCAAGGCCGGATACAACACCATGCGGCAGAACATCCACAAACTCTCCAATACCACCATCATGGCCCCTAACGACACCTGGAAACTCAGCGATGCAAACATACGCCCGCAAACCGGAGCGCAAACAACCGCCGGACTCTACGGCAACTTCCCCAAACTCCTGCTGGAAACCTCCATAGAAGCCTACTACAAAACCATGAACGATTACCTGGATTACCGTAGCGGAGCCGAACTGCTGATGAACCATCACATCGAAACCGATGTGGTGAATACCCAAGGCAAAGCCTACGGCCTGGAGGTGATGCTGCGCAAAACAGCAGGCAAACTCAATGGGTGGATCAGCTACTCTTATTCGCGCACCCTGCTCCGCCAAAACGATGCACGCATCGCAACGCCGGTAAACAACGGCCGCTGGTATCCGGCCGATTACGACAAGCCGCACGACGTGAAGCTGGTGGGCAACTATAAGTTTACGCAACGTTACAGCATGTCCCTCAACTGCGATTACAGCACCGGACGCCCCATCAGCCTCCCCGTAAGCAAACATTATTATGCCGGCGGCGAGTTTGTGTACTTCTCCGAACGGAATCAATACCGCATCCCCGACTTCTTCCGCCTGGACATCGCCCTGAACATCGAACCCAGCCACCACCTCACCAACCTCACGCACAGTTCCGTCTCCCTCGGCGTATACAACGTAACCGGGCGCAGGAACGTCTACTCCGTGTATTACCTGTCCGAGGAAGGGAGCCTTAAAAGTTATCAACTCGCCATCTTCGGCGTTCCCATCCCATACGTATCTTACAACATCAGGTTCTGAACCATGAAAGCATCTATCCTTTTTCTTCTCCTCCTGCTCGCCGCCCCCGGTCGGTCGGAAGTGCGCGAACGCATCTACCTGCAAACCGACAAACAGGTTTATCTTTCGGGTGAACACCTGTGGATGAAACTCTATCTGACAAACCACCAAGGCAAACCCATCGACCTCAGTAAGGTGGGCTATGTGGAATTGCTCAACGGCTCCCAACCCCAGATACAGGTGAAGCTGGAGATCTCCGACGGCCTGGGTCAGGGATGGATGGAGTTGCCTTCGCGTTTGCCCAGCGGTTATTACCACCTCATCGCCTATACGCGCTATATGCAGAACGAAGGCGCAGAGGTGTATTTCCGCAAAACAATAGGCATCGTGAATACGTATCGTACCGACCGCAGCGTCCCCACGGATACAAGCCTTGTATCGCCCGCCCCGGATATTCTTCCGGTTGCCGAAGCAGGGGTGAGCGTCAGGCCCTCTGCCCCGGCTTATCCCCTGCGTTCGCAGGGTGAGTTGCACATCAAGGGATTGCCCGCCGACCTACATTCCCTGGCGGTATCGGTAGCCGGAAGCGAGTTTATCCCCGTGCCGGAAACAACAGACATCGTCCGCTGGAGCACACAGATAGCCTCCCTCCCCCAAGCGGACTGGGAAGAAAAGAACTTCATCCGACCGGAATACGAAGGACACATCATACAGGGACGAATGGTCGATGCGCAAACAGGCGAACCGTTGCCGGCAAAAGCCTGGGCTTTGATGGGTTTTGCAGGCGACGACATCCGCCTCTTCGGCAGCGAGGTCAACGAACAATCCTCCGCCGTAACCTTCTACACCGAGCGCATCGGCGGGAAACGGCGCGTGGGCCTCGCAGCCTTCCCGAACGAAGAAGGTAAGGCTTGCCGCATCGAACTTCAATCGCCCTTTGTCACCCATAGCCCCTTGCCTATGCCCTCCTTTGCCGTCCATCCCGCCTGGGAGGAGGCGTTGGTGCAACGTAGCGTGGGCGTGCAGACCCTGTATTCGTTTACCTACGATTCGATAAGCCGTACGACGCCCTCGGAATCCTGTTTCCGGTGGCAGCCGGACGTTCGCTATCTGCTGGATGAATACACGCGCTTTGCGCAGATGCAGGAGATGTTCGTGGAGTTTATACCCTACCTCACGTTCCGGACGGAGAACGGCCTCCGCAGGCTGTCGGTCATCCTCCGGGATTTCTCCCCGGGCCATCCTTCGCTGGTGCTGCTCGACGGGATTCCCATTCCGGATCACACGTTTTTGTACAACTACGACGTTCGCCGGCTCAAGCGGGTGGACGTATACCGCGATCCGTTTTACTTCGGCGGTCGGCGCTTCGAGGGCATCGCCTCGTTCACCAGTTTCCGCAACGACCATCCCACCCTCGCCTCTTCGACTTGGCTTCGCCTCACGGATTACGAGGGCACGCAGCTCCGCCGCTCTTTCTACGCTCCGGCCTATTGCGACGGAGACCGCTCGCCTGTGCCCGACTACCGCCATACTCTCCTCTGGGCGCCGGAGGTGCGGACCAACGGCACTTCCACCCTCACCCTGCCCTTCACGACATCGGACTTCACCGGCTCATTCCTGATAACCGTAGAAGGCCTCACCCGCGACGGCCGCCCGATACGTGCAACAGCCTCCTTCACCGTGGAGGGAGGAGGATAACCCCGGCGTGAGGCGCACGTCGGGTATCGGTATGCGGGTTTTTGCGTAAGTTTGCGCCGTTCACACTAAACTTTACGAAATGGAAACCTTCAATCTTTTTCCCTGTGATTTCTCCTGCGCGGAACACCGAAAGGCTCTTGCTGCGCTTATCAACGTGTATATAGCCGATGAAATGGGAGGCGGAGAACCTCTCGAGGCTTCGGAAGAATTGCGTCTGGCCCAAGGCCTGGAGCAACATCCCTCGGCTGTGGTTTTGCTTGCCGGCGTACACGGGAAGTATGTCGGGTTGCTGGTGGCGTTTGAGAACTTCTCTACGTTTTCCGTCCGACCGATGATCAATATTCACGATGTGATTGTCCGCCCGGAATACCGTGGCAGGGGGGTGGGCCGTTTGCTGATGAACGGCATGATACAGGAGGCGAGGCGCCGGGGGGCCGCCCGTATAACACTCGAAGTGAGGAAGGATAACCTCGCCGCCCAACATCTATATCAATCGCTGGGGTTTGAGGAGACTTCCCCCGGTATGTACTACTGGAGGAAGTCTCTGGAATAGGACGGGGAGGGGTTAATCCTCGTCGTGGTCGTGGTCGTGGTCGCCGCCTTCGTAGGACAGCTCGATGTTGCGTACGAGGTAGGCCTCATTGCCCGAAGCATCGGTGCAGAACACTTCCAGGTGATAGTCGCCCGGTTCGGCATTGGCAGGGATAACGATGTCGTGGTGATGCACCTGGGCGTTCTTTTTGCCCGATATATCGTTCCATGTCTGCTCAAAGTAGAACGGCACAAGCGTTTCTTCGGCGCGGGTAGCTTCGTGGGAATGGTTGTCGAAATTGTTGTGAATCTCTACCTTGTATTCCCGCAGGAGGTCGTTGTCCGACAGTTCCATTTCAAAGTGCACATCCTGGCCGATTTCCAGCACATCGCCTTCGGCAGGCTCTATCAGGTTGATAACCGGTTTGGTGGTATCGCCGCTTTCGCAGGATGCCAGGGAGAGGGTAAACATTGCCGAAAGGCAAAGGGAGATCAGGGAAATATAATTTGTTTTTGTTTTCATTTTAAATTGTTTTTAAAAGGTATTTTGATAACGAATCGGAAGCTTCGTCCCGGTTCGGGGATTTCCACTTTCCGGTAAAAACTCAGGTGATTGTAAAACGCCGTGTCCAGGAGGTTATGCACCGAGAGATGTACCTCCGCCCTTGTTCCGCACAGCACAACGGGGAAGCTTGCTCCCCCGTGCAGCAGGTGAGCGCCGGGGGTGGGGTCTTCGTTCCGCGCCGTGCGGTGTTGGGCGGCGATGCTTTGCAATCCGGCATACACCCTCAGGTCCTTTTTCCGCCACGAGAGCGTGTTGTTCATCGCGGGCGGAGGCGAAAAGCTTAGCGGGATATGTTCGTCCATATTGTAGGTATGAACATATTCGGCCGTAAACTCATAGGTGAAACCTTGCGGGAAATCTGCCGACAGTGCAGCTTCCGCTCCGGCAAAAACAGCCTCGGCCCCCGTATAACGGTAGATCTGCCCCGCATGGGGTAAGGCCGACCATTCGCCGGTGGGCTTCAGGTATATGTAATTGTCGAACCAGGCAACAAAGGGGGAGAGCGAGAGCGAGAGTCCCGGCCCTTGGTATGCCGCGGAAACGTCGCACTGCCATCCTTTTTCGGAACCGAGCGAGGGGTCGCCCTGTTCGTGTCGGAAAGCGCCGTGATGCACGCCGTTTGAGGCCAGCTCGTTGGCCCCCGGCAAGCGAAAGCTCCGACCGATGTTTGCCTTGAAGCGATGTGTGCCGTTCGGCGTCCAGATGAGGCCTGCCGAAGCCGAGATATCGCCAAAGCTTCGGTCCGCCGGGTAGCTTCTCCAGCGGTAGGCCTCTATTTGCCCGGCGGTATATCCCCGTCCGAGGAGGTAAGATTCGAGGTAAGGATCGCTATATGCTTCGCATCGGATCCGCCCGAAGTCGTAACGGAGTCCCCCGCTCAGGTCGAGGCCCGGAACCGGGGTGTACGAGGCGAGCCAGAGCGCCCCGGAGGAGAAGCGCCTGTAGGCAGGCAGCAAGAAGGCATATCCGCCGATACGGTTGTGCTGAAGATGCATATCCCAGCCGAACGTATGCTCCCATTGCCCGGAGGGAAAGAGCCTCAGCCGGGCCGAAGAGCTGAAGGTTCGGAGCGTAAAGGCCAGTTCCCTGTCCGCCTCCTTCTCCGGCGGCGACTGCCCGGCGTAATGCGTATGGAACAAGCTCCATTCCTCGCGGTCGTTCTGCTGAAATCCGGCGTCCCAGGCAATCGTGCCCGACGGGAAGGCGTACTGTTGCCTTGAGGAAGCCTTCAGGTGATTCACCCGGCTGAAAGGCAGGTCTACGTTGCGGCGGTTCCCGTCGTCGGTCAGTCTTGCCGCATCGGGTATGCCATGTGCACCGGGGAAGAAACCCGTTTGCTGGAAGGCATTGCTCAGGACATACGTTGCCCCGTAGGCTCCCAGGCGGTATCCGGCGTGAAGGGATGCGTCGCGTTCGAAGCCGGCGGTATTCTTCAGCCTCCGCCCGTGCACCGGCATGTGTTGGGTGAGGTATACGATGGTATCGGCGGGGATGCGGTAATCGGCAAAATGCTGTTCGGAGTAGCGCAGTTTGGCATGAAAGGCTTCGTAGCGGAAGCCCGTCATCAGCGAACCGCCCAGGGTGGCGTTTCCCGACTTGCCCAGGGTGATCACTTCCCCGAACACCCGGTTATCGGGTGGGGGCGGGAGTTGGGATATTTCAATCACTCCTCCCATGGCGTCGCTTCCATAGAGTAGCGAGGCCGGTCCTTTGCGCACGAGGATCCGTTCGGCGCCGAAGGCGTCTATTTCGAGACCATGATCGGCGCCCCATTGCTGACCTTCCTGCTTGATCCCATTTTCGGTTACGGAGATGCGATTGAATCCCATTCCGCGTATCATGGGCTTAGCGAATCCCGAACCAATATCCATGGAGTGTATACCCGGCAGATGCGCCAGGGTTTGTGCGAGGTTGCCGCCAAGGTGCTGCATCAGGAATTGCTCGCCGGCGACTTCTATGGGCAAAGCCGAGGCTCGCTCCATCGCCTTGCGGTAGGATTCACTCACGATGACCACATCCTTCAGGTCAAGGGTGATCGCCACGGAATCCTCCTGCTGCGCATACACAGGCAACATCCCACACAACAAAACCAGCGCGGCCGGAAGGATTGTTCCTGCAGACACGTTTCTTGTTTTTTAAAAATTGTTGTTTGGGTGAATTTTAAACGGCATATCGGGAAGAACGGGGCGGGGCGCGGGGAGTAACGGGGAGATGACAGGGACTCGATAACTTTTTCTGCAAAGCGCCGGGCCTGAAGCAGACCGCAACAGGCACAGAGGGGGTTTCCCCAAGGGGTGTTTCAAGACAAACCAACAGGGTGAAATGGCAGACAGGACAATCCTCCCCTTCATGGGAATGCGCCACGCCGGAGACTTCGTCACAAACCTCATGGGCATGTCCATGGACGGACTTGACGGTATAAAGGAATACCCAAAGCGCCGTCAGCAGCCATACCATTGCGTTATTTCGGACGTATTTTCTCATGCATGAAACCCTGTTGCGATTGATTGGAGGCCAAATTTAAGCTTTTTTATTGTCCGAAGGGGGAACAATACGTTTTATTTCCCGTTTTACAGACAGAATAGATAATTCCCTTCCATGATGGAGACCAAAACATTAAACAACAGCCTGATTGAGGCTATCAAACAAAGCCTGCCGACCCCCGGCGGTTTAGCCGGAACATTAATGGAGATACTAAGCATTGGAAAAGAGGCCGCATACCGGAGATTACGCGGCGAAGTGGCCTTTACCCTTGCCGAGGCTTCCCTTCTCGGCAAGGCCCTGGGCATTTCCCTGGACCAATTATTGTCTGCCGGGACGACCGCCGGGGCAACCTTCCACCTTTGCATGACGGATCCTGAGGAAGAGACCCTTGCGACCTACTGTCTCACGGCTAAGGACATCCTGCGGAACTATGCGGCCGTGAGGCAACGTCCCGGCGTCGAATACTGCATGGCTTCGGATGCCATTCCCCATTCTTTTTACCTCGGCTACGAGGGTTTGTCGAAGTTTTTGCTTTACCAGTGGCTTTACCGGCAGAACAAGACCGGGAGTATGAAGCATTTCGCCGACCTCGAGGTCCCTTTTGAGGTGCGTGAGGTGCATCGGCAATGCCGGGAGGCGGTTCGCGCCCTGCCGCATTCGGGTTTTATCTGGAACGAGCTTCTCTTCCTTCCGCCGGTGAACGACATCCGCTACTTTCACGACCTCCGCCTGGTCACGGAGAAGGAGAAAAACCTGTTGAAGGAAGAGTTGCTCTCCCTGGTTGACAGCCTGGAATCCCTGGCCGGGAAGGGGGAATACGAGAACGGCAACAAGCTGTATTTCTATTCTTCACACATCCACACGGAAGCCACCTGCGGTTTCCTTGGGGCCGACACCCTAAAGCTCAGCTTCATTCGCCTGTATGCCACGCATATCCTTTTCTCCACGGACCAAAGGGTGTTTGCATACCAGAAAAGCCGGCTCCAATCGTTGATTAAGTACTCCACACTGATGTCCGTGAGCGGCGAACGGCAGCGTATCCGCTTTTTTGAACGGCAACGCGCCTTCCTTGCGGAGCTGTAAGGTTCCGCCCCGTCGGGGGGAATCGTCCCAAGGGGGACTTATCCGTGCCGAGCGGAGATTTTTCGTATTTTCGCAGGGAGAAAAACGTAAATGATGAAAACAGTATTTTACCTATGCGCCGGCATTCTGCTTGCCTTTGCCGGTTGTCGGAATCAACAGATGGGCGTTTCTTCCTCCCGCTTAAAGGGGGAATGGAACATCGTGGAAATGAACGGGAATCAGCTTGTGGGGGAAGACGCAAAGCCACGTCTTGCGATTGAGGCCGTCCCCGGGAAGTTCTCTGGTTATGCCGGATGCAACGCCTTTGCCGGCGAGGTAGCCTTAAGGCGGGAGGGTCGTGTCCGATTCCTTCGGATTGTTTCCACGCGGAAGGCTTGCCTGGATATGCGTATGGAGGATGCGCTGCTTCGTGCGCTGAACGAGGTGCGGTATGTGGAAGGGGAGGGGGAGACAAACGCCCGTCTGATCTTTTATGATACGAACCGCCGGAGGTTGTTTGCCGTGGAGAGACCCTTGCGCTAAGGCGTTGGTCGTTTCCGTTTCAGGACATTTCCGGTTTGCAGCAGGACGGAGAGGATAATCAGTCCCAGACCTGCGTAGAAGGAGAGGCTCAACTCCTTTGCCTCGCCCAGGAAGAGCATGGCCAGCAGGATGCTGTACACCGGCTCCAGGTTGTAACTCAGGTTCAGGGTGAAGGCGGAGATATGCTTTAGCGCTTCGATCTGGAGCAGGTAGAGCCAAACCGTGCAACAGATGGCAAAAACCAGCAACCAGAGGAAATCCGTCAATCCGGGCACGATATGGGCTGCGGGGAAACGCGCGAGATAGAAAGGCATCAGAAGACTTAGGCTCAAACAACCGCCAAGCATCTCGTAAAACAGCAGCAGGGTTGCCGGGCGTTCCTTGGCCACTTCTTTGTTGGCGATGGTAAAGAGCGCCGCCAGCAGCGAGGAGACGATCCCCAGCAGGATGCCGGTGCGAAAACGGACCTCGAAATGAAAGATCATCAGGATACCCGCCAAGGGTATCAGACTCGCCAGCACATCTTTTCCCACAATCCTCCTTCGATAGGCAAGGGGTTCCAGCAAAGCCGTAAACAGGCTGGTCAGCGAGAAGCAAACCACGCCGATGGATACGTTCGAGGCCTTGATGCTTCCGAAGAAGAAAACCCAATGCAGGGCCAGCAATACCCCCACGCCCATCATACCGGGTCGTGCGCCCCTGCCGGGGAGTTTGCCGCGGAGACCGCCACGGGGTATCCCCAGGAAGGAAAGAAGGAGCATGACAACGAGGCTGATCAGCATACGGTACCACACCAGCAAACCTTCGTTGAGGGAGATAAGTTTTCCCAGTACCCCGGTAAAACCGGCCAGCAGGATGGATACATGCAGTTGGATAAAGGCTTTCCGCATCCGCTTTCCCGCCTTGGTTCAATCCTGGAAATATCCTCCCCCCAGAAATTCGCGGAGCAGGGAGGCCCCGGGCAGTTCCTGATCGGGGATGGGGGTGAAATACTTCAGAAAGCGTATCAGGCGACAGGCTTCGGCATATTCCCTTTCCGATTCCCCGACTTCGCCCAGGATGGGTTCGGCAAAGCGACGGAGGGCGGCCAGTTCGTACAGCATGGCGCTGTTGAACATTGCATCGGCTGTTTCCTGATACGGGTAGATCCATTGGTCCTCTCCTTTGCGTACGCTGGGCCAGCGCGAGAGGGTTTCCCCGGCGGTATAGTTGCGGAAGCGGTGATCGCGGATGATGCGTCGCAACAGGCGGTTGTCGGTTGTGGGTATCCAGTTGTGGTTGTCCAGTGAGATGGACGTCAGCGCCGATACGTATACGCGGTATATGCATTGGGGGTTGATCCGTGCCGTCAGCTGCGGATTCAGTGCGTGGATGCCTTCGATAAGGAGCAGGGAGTTCGTGCCCAGCCCCAGGCGTTTGCCGGTGTAATGCCGCGATCCGTCGACAAAGTCATAACGTGGCAGGAGAATGGTTTCGCCCTGGAGCAACCGGAGCATATCCTTGTTGAAATACTCCAGATCCAGGGAATGGATCGACTCGAAATCATAGTGTCCGTTTGCCGTGCGCGGCGTGTCGCGGCGATTGAGGAAGTAGTCGTCCATGGAGATGCTCTTGGGGTGAAGGAAATTTGTCTGGAGTTGTATGGCCAGTCGCTGTGCGAAGGTGGTTTTCCCCGACGAGGAAGGTCCGGATATGAGCACGATGCGCACTCCGTCCGGGTAGCGAAGGGCTATCTGTTCGGCAATCCCGGCTATCTGCTTCTCCTGCATGGCTTCCGAGACGAGGATGATTTGCGAGGTTTGTCCTTCGGCCACGGCGCGGTTCAGGTCTCCCGCGTTGTTCAGCCCCAGGGCGCGTTTGAGCATCAGGCTTTCCTTGTATACGCCGAACATTTTGTCCTGCCTCACCACGGGTTCCAGCTCCAGGGGGTTGCTTTGCTGCGGGATGCGAAGGAGCAGGCCGTCGAAATACGCTATCAGGTCGAACAAGCGGATGTAACCGGAGGAAGGCGCCAGGCATCCGTAGAAGAAATTCACGTATCCGTCCAATTCATAGAAGGAGGTTTCCTCCATCCCGGAGGTTTCTATGAGCCGGGCCTTGTCCGTCATGCCTCGTGTGCGGAACAGGGCGGCGGCCTCCGGCCTGGGGAGGCTTCGCTGAAGGAAGGGGAGATCGGCCTCGATGATTTCCCGCATCCGTTGTTTGATGCGGCGGATGGTTGCCGGGTCCGTGGGGGCGCCGTTATGGATGACGCAATAATAGCCCCTGGAGATGGGATGTTCCAGGTTGAGGGTGGCCGTTGGGAGGATGTCATACACGGCCTTTGAGAAGATGTGGCAGAGGGAACGCACATACGTACGCATTCCGGAAAGGTGGGTGTAATCCATATATTCAACCTCAAAGGGTTGCCGACAGCGGTAATCCAACCCTTCCACCCGGTTGTTTACAAGGGCATTCATCGGGCGGTGAGGGAGGGGTTCGCCCAGGATGGCGTAGATTTCGCTAAGGGTAGCTCCTGTGGGCGCGTTGCAACTCCGGGCGTTATTTCTGCAATAAATCTGCGGCATAGGCTTTGTCTTGTCTCTTCCCGATTGAGGGGGGCGCCTCCTGAGGGTAGTTCGCGCGCGTTCCCCGGCGGCGCTTATTTTCTCAGCGTGCAGTCTGCGGGGGGATGTCGATGAGGGTTAGCGAGAGGGTGAAGTTGATATTCTCGATGCGCATCTGCCGGCGCCACACGCGGGAGAAGACTCCCAGGCGCAGATCCCGCACGTCGTCTTCGGAGAAATGCTTCTTCTGCATGAAATCCGGGCCTAATACATCGGAGCAATAGGCGATAAATTCTTTCAGTTCCTGCGGCACCTCGTTGCTTTTGCTTAGAAAGTGGAGATCGTAACGTCCGTTGGCATATTTGGTGATATTCACTTGCCGGAAGACGGACAATTCCGGTATTTCCAGGGGCAAAACGTAGCGTTCCACGGGTCCGCCGTCGGAGCCAAGGCCTTTTTCCAGGAATTCCGGGTTATGCTTAAAGATATTATAGATATCCACATGAAAAAAATCGCAGGCATCGTCCTTGGGTTTCTTCTTATTCTCGGGCAAGGGCTGAGCAGAGGGTTCATGACGGGCAACAAGCTCCTTGAAGGAGGGTCGCTGTTGCGTAAAGGGTTGTACTGTCGGTTGCATAATCACTTCTTTTTTTTGGACATCGGGTTTATTAAATTTGAAAAAATTCATACGAAGCTGTTTATTTGTATTTCGCAAACAAAGATAAGGATTGTGTTTCGATTGACACAGTGTTTCGGCCTGCAATTTTCTTTTTTGTGCGAAACACGATTATCGTATCTTTGCACTTCTTAAAAAAACGTTTCCTATGAGAACCATTATTTTAGCAGACAACCAGGACGTCACCCGAGCGGGGATTCGTTATTTCTGTGAGCGGATCCCCGGCGTGTGGACGATCCGCGAGGCGGGCAATAAGAAAACGCTGCTGCACCTGCTGGGGGTTTCTTCCAATGCCGTGGTGGTATTGGATTATACGCTTTCGGATCTCTCCGGGGTGGAGGAGTTGATCATTCTGCGCGAAAGGTTTCGGCAGTCGGACTGGATCCTTTTCAGCGAAGATCTCAGCATGGACTTTATCCGCCGGGTTAGTTTTACCTCCAATGCCTTTTCCATCCTCCTGAAGGACTGTGCGGAGGAGGAGATCAACGAGGCCCTGAAGCTGGCCATGCTGTGTTCCGAGTGTTATATCTGCCGGCGGGTGGTGCATTTGCTGCAAGACGGGAAACCGCCCTTTGAACCACAGGAATCCCCCCTTCTCACGGCCACGGAGCTGGAGATACTGAAAGCCATTGCCCTGGGACGGAGCACCAAGGAAATCGCCACGGAACGCATCCTCAGTATGCATACCATCACCACGCACCGAAAGAACATCTTCCGCAAGATCGACGTCAACAACGTGTACGAAGCAACGAAATACGCCCTGCGGGCCGGGATCATCGACCTTGCGGAGTATTATATATGATACCGTGGGGCAAATTCTCATCCATGAGGGAATTTCTGCAAACCCTCGGATGCTCCGCCGCGACGGAGGCCGTTGTGGTTCTTGCCCTGGTGGCGGCCGTCGGGCTGGTGGCAGGAAAGGTTAAAATCGGGGGCGTATCCCTTGGGATCACCTTTGTATTCTTTGCCGGCATCGTGGCCGGACACCTGGGCGTGCGGATCAACGAAGACATGCTGGTGTTTGCGCAGGGCTTCGGACTGGTTTTATTCGTCTACACCTTGGGTTTGCAGGTGGGTCCGGGCTTTTTTCCTTCCTTTCGCCAACGGGGGATCGGCCTGAACCTCCTTTCCATGGCTGTCGTGGCCTGCGGCTTGTGCCTGGCATGGGTGACACATCGCGCCACGGACCTGTCCATGGCCGATCTGATGGGATTATTGTCCGGCGCCGTAACCAATACCCCCATGCTGGGCGCGGCGCAACAGGCCCTTTCGCAGATCGAACCCACCAACGCTACCGCAGCGGCGCGGATGGCCCTGGCCTGCGCCGTCACCTATCCACTGGGGGTTACGGGTGTTATCCTGGCTATCGCGCTCATGCGCAAAGTCTTCCTCAAACACGACGAAGGCAAACCCGAACATAAGACGCCGCAAACCCAGGTGACGGAGTTTCGACTGACCAACCCCGCATGGTTTGACAAAACCATCCGCCACATCATGGCGCAAACGGGGAAACACTTTGTCATCTCCCGCCTCTGGAAAGACGGCAAGGTGGTGATTCCCGCCTCCGATACCGTGTTGCGTTCGGGGGACCATCTGCTGGTTATCTCCGAGGCCGCGGACGTGGAAACCATCCGGCAATTCTTCGGCGCCAGGGAATCCACCGACTGGAATAGGGAAGACATCGACTGGAACGCCATCGACAGCCATTTGGTATCGCGGCGCATCGTTGTCACGCAGAGCCGGATCAATGGCATGAGGCTGGGAGCGCTCCGCCTGCGTAACCTCTACGGAATCAACATCACACGCGTGAACCGCGCGGGCGTCGACCTCCTGGCCTCGCCGGGACTTCACCTCCAAACGGGCGACCGCCTGACCATCGTGGGCGAGGCGCCCTCGGTAAACAACGTAGGGAAAATACTGGGCGACGAGGTCAAACGCCTCACTACGCCGAATCTTTTCGCCATCTTCCTGGGCATTGCCCTCGGCCTCTTGCTGGGGAGTCTTCCGGTTTATGTTCCGGGCGTCTCCGCTCCCGTGCGGCTGGGTATTGCCGGAGGTCCCATCGTCGTGGGCATCCTCCTGGGGGCTTTCGGCCCCCGACTTCGCGTTGCCACCTATACCACGCAAAGCGCGAACCTGATGATGCGGCAATTCGGCATCGTCCTCTACCTTGCGGCATTGGGACTAAGCTCCGGCCCGCATTTCTTTGAAACCGTGTTTTGTGCCGAGGGGTTACGCTGGGTGGGATTGGGCTTTTTGTTCACCATGCTTCCGGTGCTTGTCGTGGGATACATCGCTTCCTCGGTCTGTAAAATCGACTACGCCACCGGCGCGGGCATGTTGTGCGGAAGCATGGCCAACCCCATGGCGCTCGGCTATGCCAATGCCACGGTGGAAGGCGACGAACCCTCCGTGTCCTACGCCACGGTCTATCCCGTTTCCATGTTCCTGCGCGTGATTACGGCTCAACTCATGATCATGCTCTTCTGAATCACGTGGCGCGAGACCTCAACCGACGACGCCGCGATTTCCCGCCGACAGCGGCGCCTCTTCGCATTATACACAAAAACCTCCCGCGCTTCGCGGACGAACTCTGCAACACACACAAAAGCTTCCCGCATCCGGCGGGCGAGCTTCGTAACGCACACAAAAGCTTCCTGCAGCCTGCGCACGGCCTATGTAACGCGCACGAAAGTTTCCCGCGGCCTGCGGACGGTCGTTGTGCGACGCACGAAGGCCTGCCGCAGCCGGCGGGAGGGCGTTGTGTGACGCACGGAAAATTTTCTGCGAAAAAAAATACGGTTTGTGTGCTGCGTATTCAAAAAAAGTACATACCTTTGCCGACGTGATGTGGTATAAGAATAATTTACGAATAAATTTAAAAAACAAAGCAATGAAACTGATTAAAAAATTTCTTTCACTTTTAAAACGACTCCGCAATGGAGAACATTTCGATTTCTACGGTAATATCACCGACTATGTAGACCAAAAGGAGCAGAAGATCCCGGCGCTTATTCCGCTATGGAACAACTTCCGCGGACTGTACGTAAAAGAAGACGATATCTATAAGCGAAGCCTGAAAGCGGTCGAGACAAAGTATATAGACGAAGCGGACAGCAAACGAATCGACACCTATATGGCCATCAAACGAAAGATTAAGTTCATGACCTTCAGTACGGATACCGGAGAATCGACCGCTGCCGTTACCCTGATGGAGGTGATAGAGAATTATAAGAACATCAATCGCAGTGCGCTGACGGAAAAAACCTCGCTCATCATCAACATGATTCAGGATTTCGGCCGGCCAAGGTATACGGGCGCCGTCGCCAGCCTGCAACTCGCAGCGGTAATCACACAGCTGGAGAATGAAAACAACGAATTCAAGGTAATATACACCGAACGCACCCAGCATTTGAATGAAGAGAAAAGCCTCGGCAATATGAACTATATACGTCCGAAAGTCGACAAGGCTTTCAGTGAATATACCGACGCCGTCAACGCCCTCTATAAATCCAACGAACTCCTGGAAAAGGATGCGGCCCTGGGGGAAGCCCTGGAGGATATTATCCGCTTCGTGAACTCCTACATCGCGCAGTACGAACGAATCTATGCACGCAGGAACCCGAAGTATACGCCGGGGAACGGGAACCATCCGGAGACAGACGTTCCCAGCACGCAGATCCCGGTATTCGCCGTCAAGCAGCAGGAAGTCTCCGGCAGTAGCAGCCTGTTGCCGGGATGCGGCACACAAATGTCCGTAGAGATGGAAAATCCCGCGCTCTTTGCACAGGAGATGTACCCGATTGCACAGAACGGAATCCTGCACCTGTGGATCGAAGACGCCATCCACGAATCTTTCCCCATAACCGGCTTTATGACCCATACATCCACCGGCAGCGTGATCGGTTTGCTCACAGGGACCGGCTCCGACGACAAGGGATTCATCAAACCCTTTAACGATCTGGGGAAATGCAATGCGGAGATCCTGAAAGACGGCGAACCGATTGCCATCCTAAGCAATGCGGGATGTCCAGCAACCATGGCAGAGGGTTGATGAAATGAAGCTCCGGTCAAAGCACATAAGCTGTATAGCCCTGCTGCCGTTGGTTGCGGCAGGGCTTATGCCCGTCCTCCTTTATACCCCGCTCTCCGGGGATTGGATCCTAAGGCAGCTTATTCGCCACACGGGGCAAACCCTGGACCTGGACATAGACATGGAAAAGGCCCGGCTCTCCTTTCCACTCCAACTCTCCCTGCACGAGCTAAAGGCGCAGCCCAGGGGGAAGAACGATACCCTCTTTGCCTTTCGCCACCTGCGGGCGGAGCTTGATCCCTTCGCCCTCGTTTCCGGGATTTTATCCCTTGACAGCCTTTCGCTTTGCGATCTGCGGCTTTCCACCGGTGATTTCATCGAAGGCCTCGCCCTGCAAGGAACCCTCGGCGCCCTGTCCGCCCAGGCAAATATCCATCTCGTGAACGAAAACGTTCGCATCCGTACGCTCTCCCTCTGGGACGCCTCCGTCAGCCTGCGTCTGGATTCCATCCTGCCGAAAGATACGCTTTCCGAACCCTTCCGGTGGACCTTTGAGGCCGATCGCCTCCGTCTGCGGCGCATCGGTTTTGCCCTGCGCATCCCCTCCGATACGCTCTTTCTTTCCGTCGGCATGGAAGAGGGGGAGGTACGCGCCATCGACGCCAATCCCGACAAGGTCCGTTATGCGGCGGAACAGGTCCGAATCACCGAGGCCGACCTATGCTATGACGTCAACGACCGTCCCCCCGGTGGGGGCTTGGACCATAGCCACCTGCGTTTCCGTAAAATCCATGCCTTTGTGGATTCCGTGCGCTACCGGGGGCAAAGCCTTTCGATGCGCATCGAAAGCCTTACGGCCACGGAGCGTTCCGGGCTGGAGGTTTTATCCCTTAAGGGATGGATAGGAAGCGACAGTGCGCAAATATCCGCGCATGAACTGCGCCTTCGAACCCCCTGGTCCTTTGCATCCCTTGAGGCAACCATCCCATGGAACATGGAAAAGGAGACCTTCGGCGAGGGGATGCGACTGGCGCTGAACGCCTCGCTTGGGAAAAACGACCTGATGCTCTGGGAGAAAGCCTTGGCGCCCGGCCTTGGCAACGCCTTTCCCGACATCCCCCTTCTCCTGACGCTGCGGGCAGAGGGAGGCTCCTCGGCGCTTTACCTGAAGCAACTCACGGCAGAGTTACCCCAGGGGTTTGTTCTTTCGGCCACGGGGCAGGCGCAGCGCCCCTCCGACAGCCTTCGTCGCTCGGTCAGGGCGCATTTCAATCTGCAGATGCACGACATGGATTTTGCGCGGAATTTTTTGCCCGATGCACAGCGGGAGAGGTTCCGCATCCCAGGGGGGCTGAGGCTTTCGGGCGATGCGGGCTTAGATGCGAGTGAAATCTTTGCCGATCTACGGCTGTCGGAGGATAGCGTCGACCTCGTGACGCTGAATATACGCTATGATAGTCCTTCCGAACGCTACGAGGCCCGGCTGGAGCTGGATCGCCTGTCGCCCGTTCGCTTCCTGCCGGGGGATTCCCTTGTGCGGCTTTCGGCCCTGCTGCACGCGGAAGGAAAGGGCACGGATGTATTTGCCGATTCCACCGTCGGCAACTTAAGGGCGCACCTTTCGGATCTGCAATACGCCTCCACCGGGATTCGCGACCTTGTGATCCGGGCCTCGCTCAAGGATCACAACGCAAGCCTTGACCTAAGGAGCGCCTACCCCCCGGCGCAGATGGATCTGCAATTCAACGGGAGCCTCCGCAACAACCGGCTGCAGGGCGTATGGATCGGGAATATCGACACCCTCGATCTGCGGCAACTGCACCTTATGGATAGGCCCCTTGCAACCTCCTTCCAGCTCTTTGCCGAAACGGAAACCGACTTCGGCGTCAACCATACGGCAGACCTTACCCTGGGGAACTGGGAGTTGAACATCGCCGATCGCTACCTGAGGCCCAAAATGCTGACCCTTCATGCACGCACCGATACGGATACCACCCGCCTGTCCATGCATGTGGGCGACTTCGGGATCGTTGCAACCGGCAATACGGACGTTAAAATCCTGAGCGAGAAACTATCCTCCCTGAACATGGACTCCCTCTGGCGGATGCTTCCGGATATGACCCTTAGGGTGGACGTCGGAAAAGACAATCCCGTATACAGCCTGCTAAGGGAGTACGACATAGACTTTGACGCCCTGCATCTGAACGCTTCGTCTTCCCCCCGCAACGGGCTGCATCTGGACGCCGCCCTGCATACGCTTTACATAGACACCTTTCGGATAGATACCCTTGGCGCCTCCATCCGCCCCGATCCGGAGGGTTTGAACTATAAACTATGGGTTGTAAAGCACAGTTACAGGCAACAGGAGCCTTTCACGGCAAGCGTCGCCGGCGCGCTGCGGAATCGGTATGCCGATGCGGAGTTCCTCTATGCAAACAGCCGGGGGGAACCCGGCTTTCATCTGGGCGTACGGGTGGATCAGCAGGCGGAGGGCGTGCTCCTTGGGTTTTTTCCGGAGAATCCCGTCGTGGCCTTCAATACCTTTGGGTTGAATCCGGATAATTACATCCGCTTTCGCAACAAGAACGACATAGCGGCCGAGCTACGCCTCCAGGGCGAGAACAACAGCCTGCTGCGGTTACATTCCCATAGCCTGGAGGGCGACTTTCGTGAACTGCACGCGGAGTTGAACCGGATCAATCTGCAGCTTGTCTCGGAGGGCTTTCCCAATATGCCCGCCATGCGGGGCATGATGAGCGCCAACCTTCGTTACGCGCCTTCGGAGGAATCCTTCCTCGTGGCGGGGGATGCGCACATCGACAACCTCGTATACGAAGGAAACGAAGCAGGGGAGTTGCTCCTCAACGGCGTATACCTTCCCACAGGGGAGGGAATGCACCAGGTGGATGCGCACTTTTACCACAACCGAAAGGAGAGGGTTTCCGCCACTGCCGTTTACGAAACCACCCGGGAGCGGATCGGCGGAACGCTGCGGATGGATACCCTCCCGTTGCGTTTGCTAACGCCCCTGATCCCGGATAAGACGGTTGCATTGCAGGGGGCTATGCACGGAACAGTCACCGTGGACGGCGCCATAAAGGCGCCCCTTGTAAACGGGTATCTGCAAATGGACACCGCCTCGGTGTATACCGAAGCGACCGCCTCGCGCTTTTTCATGGACAGTAAGCGGATTGAAATCCGGGCGAACCGGCTCCTTCTCGACAGTTTCAAGGTTTACCCGGCAGGCAGGAACCCCCTTGTCGTACACGGGGAGGTCAACTTCACCGATCCGGAACACATCGTGGCCGATCTGCAATTAAAGGGACGTAACCTCCAGGCGCTCGACGTGAAAAGGAATCCGGAAAGTTGGGTCTACGGGAAGCTGCTCCTTCATGTAGACGCCACCGTAAAGGGAGATCCCAGGGCCTTGAGTCTGCGGGGAGACCTGCAACTCCTGGGTGGTACGAACCTCACCTACGTGATGAAGGAATCCCCGCTCACGGTTCGCGACCGTCTCAAGGACCTCATTACCTTCACCTCCTTTGCCGACACGCTGCCGCCTCGCCAGCGAAGGCCAGGGAGCTTTATCCCCGCGCCTCGGACCGGCATGGATGTGCTGATGCGCCTTCGCATCGACCCCATTGTGCAACTGGGCGCCGACCTGACGCCCGATCGGTCGAGCTACGTCTCCATAGAGGGAGGAGGCGATCTCTCGCTTCAATATAACCAACGGGGGGATGTTCAGCTCAACGGACGCTATACACTCTCGGATGGAAGACTCAAATACGCCCTGCCGGTTATTCCACTGAAAGAATTTGCCGTCAAAAACAACAGCTACCTCCAATGGGACGGCAATCCGATGAATCCGCTGCTGAACCTGGACGCCACGCAACGTATGCGTACCTCGGTAAGCCTTGACGGCGAGACGCCCCGGATGGTCAACTTCGATGTGGGCGTCAGCCTCCGCCGGCGCCTGGAGGACATGGCCCTGACGTTCACCATCGCCGCCCCGGAGGATAAGTCCGTGCAGGAGGATCTGGACCGCATGGGCGCCGAGGGACGCTCCACCCAGGCCGTTGCCATGATGGCCACGGGGCTGTATCTCTCCGGTGGGAACAGCGGAAAGGTAAACCTCGACATGGGCAATGCCCTGGGCAGCTTTCTGCAGCATGAAATCAACAACCTGACCGGCGAGGCCCTGAACAGCGTGGATTTCTCCATAGGCATGAACACCTACAACAATGCCGATACGGAAAGCGGTCAGCGCACGGACTATTCCTTCCGCTTTGCCAAACGTTTCTACAAGGATCGGATCCGTGTGGTGATCGGTGGGAAGGTCTCCACCGGCGACGTCCGGCAAAAGGAATCGTTCATCGACAACGCCTCCCTGGAGTGGCGGCTCAACCCCTCGGGCACAGGCTATCTGAAACTGTTTCACGACAAGAACTACCAAAGCATCCTCGACGGGGAAGTGACCGAAACAGGGCTTGGCCTTGTCTTCCGTCGCCGTATGCGCCACTGGTATGAGTTATTCCAATGAGATGATTCGATGAAACCAAAGGCCTGTTACCTCCTCATCCCCTATCTTCTGCTCGCCTGCTCCACCACGAAGCATTTGCCCCAGGAAGAAAGGCTGTACACCGGCATACGGCAAACGGAAATCATCGGGGACGACACAAGCCGCGCAGCACACAGGGCCATCACCGAGGCCGAGGACGCCCTGGGTTATCCGCCCAACGGGGCGCTCTTTGGGAGTTCGTCCCTCCGTATGCCGTTTCCCGTGGGACTTTGGCTCTACAATGCCCTGGCGCACAAAAAAGGCAAAGCCTGGAAATGGATGTTCGACCGATTCGCCTCCAAACCCGTATTCCTCACCACCGTGAACCCGGACGTGCGCGTAGCCGTTGCCCGAAACGTATTGCGGGAGAACGGTTACTTTCATGCGACGACTTCCTATCGCATCCTCCCCGACGCCAAAAATCCCCGCAAGGCAGGCATTGCCTACCGCATCGAAATGAATAACCTCTATACCTACGACAGCATCCGCTACCTGCGCACCCGCTCCCATGCCGACAGCTTGATTGCACTCCACCGGAGCGAACGTCTCCTCAAAGAAGGCGACCCCTTCCAGGTAGAGACCCTGGAGGCCGAACGCCGGCGCATGTCTTCCATCCTTCGGGCACGCGGCTTTTATTACCATCGTCCGGAGTATATTGTCTACCAGGCCGACACCCTGCTGTCGCCGGGAAAGGTACGGCTGCGCATCGCACGCAAGCCGGGCACGCCGCCCGACGCACTCAGGCCCTACCGCATCGGCAAACGCTCCGTGTGGCTGCACGGTTACAACAACGAACCGCCCACGGACTCGGTGTCTTACAAAGATCTGATGATTCATTACGAGAACCGCCTCAGGGTGCGTCCCTCGGCCCTGTACGACCGCCTCTTTCAGGCCACGGGAGACTTCTATTCCGAGCAACGACAGCAGCAGACGCAAACGGCCCTGGCCAACCTCTCCGTTTTTCGTTACGCCGAGATGCAGTATATCCCCCGTGACAGCGCCCGATGGGACAACCGCCTGAATCTGCACATCCATACCGCATACGACCTCCCCTTAGACGGGGAGTTGGAGCTGCGCATAACGGACAAAAGCAACAAACTCCGGGGTCCGGGAGCCTTGTTCAGCCTTACGCGACGCAATATTTTCCGCGGGGGAGAAACCCTCCGCATCCAATTGAACGGATCCTACGAATGGCAAACCGGAAGCGGGGCGCAAGGGTTAAACAGCTACGAAGCCGGAGCGGGAGCCACGCTGACACTGCCCCGCGTGATGCTGCCGGGGTTTACGCACCGCGGACTGGCCTATCCCTCGGCAACCACCTTCCGTATCTATGCCGACAGGCTGCGTCGCGCACGGTTTTTCAGCATGTTGTCCTTCAGCGCAAGCGTATCCTACGACTTCCAGCCCGTGGCCATACACCGTCATTCCTTTACCCCCTTTCGCCTGACCTACAACCGCCTCCTGTCGACCACCCCCGCCTTCGAGGCGATCATTCGGTCCAACCCGGCTTTGTCCCTCAGCTTTGCCGATCAGTTCATCCCCTCGCTGACGTATGCCTACACCTACGATGATTCCTCCAGGGATACGCCGCATCACCTCTGGTGGGAGACCTCCCTGACCGAAGCCGGCAACCTCTTTTCGGCTGTCTACGCCCTGGGGGGAGCATCCTGGAGCCAACAAGGGAAAGAATTGTTCGGCAACCCCTTTGCGCAGTTCGTGAAACTGACCGCCGAGCTTCGCTACAACCATCGTCTGGACCGGAACAACCGTCTCGTAGGACGCGCAATGGGAGGAGCCATCCTCAGTTACGGCAACACGCTGATCGCGCCGTTCAGCGAACAGTTCTATACGGGAGGAGCCAACAGCCTTCGCGCCTTCACCATACGCACGATTGGTCCCGGACGTTTCCGCCCGGACAGGTCCGGCAACAATAAATATGCCTACATCGACCAAACAGGGGATCTCAAGCTGGAGGCAAACCTCGAATACCGCTTTCGTATCGTGGGTGATCTGCACGGAGCGGGCTTCCTCGACTGCGGAGGCATTTGGCTCCTTCGCCAAGATCCGAATCGAGAAGGGGGGGAGTTCCGCCTAAGGCATTTGTGGAACGATCTGGCCCTGGGAACCGGGCTTGGCTTGCGCTACGACCTGGATTTCCTGGTGGTTCGCTTCGATCTGGGCGTAGGACTTCACCTCCCGTATGATACGGGAAAAAAGGGGTATTACAATCTTCCCCGTTTCGGGGATTCCCTCGGATACCATCTGGCTATCGGTTATCCGTTTTAAGCAAGGGGGAAAGGGCCTTCAAGGGATCGGCCCGGAGGTCTTTCGGGATTATTCCAAACGAATCAGGGCAAAGAGGGCGTAATTGATCATATCCATGTAATTGGCTTCCACGCCTTCCGACACGAGGGTTTGACCCTTGTGGTCTTCTATTTGCTTGGTACGATATATTTTCATCAGGATCAAATCGGTATAGGAACTGACGCGCATCGTGCGCCAGGCTTCATCGTAGTCGTGGTTTTTGGCATACATCAATTCCGTGGTCGCCGCCAGGTGTTTGTCGTAAAGGCGCAGGGCCTCGGAAGCCGTTATATCGGTGGCGTCGGCGTAACCCAACTCCATTTGTATCAAAGCAATAAGGCCGTAGTTCACAATCGCAATAAATTCAGGCTGAATCCCTTCATCCACCTGGTGCGTTTGCTTGGTTTCCAGGCTGCGTATGCGGTTCACTTTGATGAAAATCTGATCGGTAACCGATTCCGGCCGCATGATACGCCAGGCGGGGCCGTAGTCTTTCATCTTCTTCTCAAACACTTCCCTGCAGCGGGAGGTGGCAAGGCTAAACTCTTCTTTTGTATCGGACATATACGTATGGATAAGCAAATGAAACATAAATGGAAAGCAAAGATACGGGATAAATATGAATTAGCACACCGAACAACCCCCTCCCGCACGATTCCTGAAACCCCAGAAACACCGGAGCCTCCCCCGTCGCTTTCGGCGGCAAGGGAGGCCCAAGGTCATGCAACCCGGAATCCCGGGGTGTGGAGCTGGAGAGATTCGAACTCTCGTCCAAACGAGGAACTAATTTGCTTTCTACATGTTTATCTTCGCTTTCATTGTCGGGAGAGGGAAAGACCGAAGCAACCAACCCAATCCTTATCCCCTTGGTTTCACCTGAAGTCCGGGGCTACTTCAGGCTATCTCCGATATTTCTGCGCCACCTTATCGAACCGCTTCGAAGCCACAGCATCCGGGTGACGTTACGTCCCCGCAACTTTTGCAGGGATTAAGCAATGGGTCTACTATTATTCGACTTATGCAGCGTAAGCGTAGTTGTTTTCGCCAGTTAATTGTTCGTTGCCTGAGATTAAAGTGCAAGCCAACGACGCACTACATGCTTACAAACCACTTCTGCCCGCTGTCTAAACCGGTCAGCCCCATGGTTGTCACAACAAAGATAGTATTTTCTTTCCAACACCCTTTGAATGTTGCCCCTAATATGCCCGGGCAAACAAAACACGGCCCGCAGAAGGTCGTCCCGTAACTATGCAGCGGCCCGGCAAACCGTCGCCCTCGGCCGGGATGCATCGCAGGGTGGCTTTGGTGTCGTTTTTGATGCGTTCCTCCGTCTCGGGGGAGCCGTCCCAATGCGCCAGGATGAAAAAACCCTCTTCAAGGCGGGACTTAAACGCCTCGTAGGTATCGACCTCGATGGTGCGGGAAGTGAGTCGCTGCAAGGCCTTTTGGTAGATGTTGCCCTGGATATCCTCCAACAGGGCCTGCACCTGTCGCTCGATGCCGTCGCACGAAAGGGTCTCCTTCCGCAACAGGTCGCGGCGCATGACCTCCACCGTATTGTTCTCCAAATCACGGCCTCCCAACCCCAAGCGTACGGGGATCCCCTTGAGTTCGTATTCGGCAAATTTCCATCCGGGCTTTTTGTTGTCGGAGGCGTCGTATTTCACCGTGATGCCCAAGGCTTTCAACCGGGTGGCAATGGCCTCGGCCCTTTCGCTGATCTGCCCCAGTTGCTCCGCGTTGCGGTAGATCGGAACAATGACAACCTGCGTGGGCGCAAGTTTGGGCGGCAACACCAGGCCGTTATCGTCGGAATGAGACATGATGAGCGCGCCAATCAGGCGGGTCGAAGCCCCCCAGGAGGTGGCCCAGGCATACTCCGTCTTTCCTTCCTTGTTCAGGAAGGTGACCTCGAAAGCCTTCCCGAAGTTCTGCCCCAGGAAGTGGGATGTGCCTGCCTGCAAGGCTTTTCCGTCCTGCATCATGGCCTCAATGGTATAGGTGTCGATGGCGCCGGCAAAACGTTCGCTATCCGATTTCCTCCCCCGGATGACGGGCATGGCCATACACTCCCGGGCAAACTCGGCGTAGACGTTCTGCATCCGAAGCGCCTCCTCCTCAGCCTCCCGGCGGGTGGCATGGGCCGT
Source organism: Tannerellaceae bacterium (assembly GCA_031278605.1). Lineage (GTDB taxonomy): Bacteria > Bacteroidota > Bacteroidia > Bacteroidales > Tannerellaceae > DFXE01. Next base: position 5,054 of record JAITKB010000098.1, on the reverse strand, counting down.
ATGTCCCTCCTGCCAAAGAAATTCCGCCGTGCGCAGGAACAGCCGGGTGCGCATTTCCCAACGCATCACATTGGCCCACTGATTGATCAACAGGGGTAAATCCCTATAAGAACGTATCCAGTTGCGGTACGTATTCCAGATGATGGTCTCGGAAGTCGGGCGGATGATCAACTCCTCCTCCAACCTGGCTCCCGGATCGACGATTACGCCCGAACCATCGGCGGCGTTCTTCAGGCGATAATGGGTTACAACGGCGCACTCCTTGGCAAAACCCTCGATGTGATCGGCTTCCTTGCTCATAAACGACTTGGGAATCAACAACGGAAAGTAGGCATTCGTATGTCCGGTGGCCTTGAACATCCCGTCCAGGTAGCCTTGCATCTTCTCCCAAATCGCATACCCGTATGGCTTGATGACCATACATCCCCGCACGGCGGAGTTCTCCGCGAGGTCTGCTTTAATAACTAAATCCTGATACCATTGGGAGTAATTCTCGTCGCGGGGGGTTAGTTCCTTCAATTCTTTCGCCATTGTTTTGTTCTGATTTATTAACTTAAGTGTTCGTGGATTGCAAAGATAGGAATTAATTCCGTTTCACAGCCAGCCCTCCCGCCGATACCAGGCAAGGGTCTCTTCGAGGCCCGAACGAAGGTCGTAGGAAGGAGCCAGGCAAAGCTTCCCCCAAAGCGGGGAAGCATCGCACGTCCAATTCCGACCTTTCAGAATGAGGTATTTATCGCGGTTCAAGGTCATGCTTTGCCCCTTCATTCTCCCGATCCATTCGGAACAAAGGCAGGCAAGGTATACAAGCCCCATCGGGATGCGGATGCGCAACAGGCGTTTCTTCCCAAGAATATCCTGAACCATGCGGGCAAATTCGGCGTCGGTATAAACGGCGTTGTCCGAAACAAAATACTGCGCATTGGAGATCCCCTCGTGGCCGACAACCGACAGAGTCGCCCGCGCCAGGTCTTTGACATAAATGAAAGAGATGCGCTGCGGATGCAGGCCGGCAGAGAAGTCGAAACCGGAACCTATACTCTTCATCTCCAAGAAATAATCCCTCTCACCCGGACCGTAAACACCCGTGGGGCAAAGAATGACGTAAGGGAAATGGGTCTGTCGGCGCAACAGACATTCGGCCTCCAGCTTGCTTTTCCCATAATCCGAGTCCGGCAACTGAGGATCCGTCGTACGAAGGGGTGCAAAGGTGTGTTCGTTGCCTTTGCCGTAGCTGCTCAGGCTACTCATCAGAAGGAATTTACGGGGACAACACCCGGCGGCGGCCAAGGCCTCGATGAGGTTGTGCGTATAAAGGGCGTTTACGCGGAAAAAATCCTTGCGGCTCAGGGCCTTCGTCAGTCCGGCATTGTGGATGACGTAATCCCAAGGCCCCTGTTCGGCAGCAAAATCCGCCAACTGCCGCGTGAGAGCCTCCCGATCGTCATACGTTAAGTCGATCGGGCGAATGCGTGCATCCTGCAAGCGTTGACGGGAGGAGGAAGCACGCAATCCGGCCCATGTCTCATAGCCCAGAGACAAGGCTTCTTCCACCAGAAAGCCCCCGATGAATCCGCTGGCTCCGGTTATCAATAGTTTCTTCATTTCCTGTTTCAGTGGTTGTTGTCGTTTTCCGGGGAGGCAAAGGATAGCCGCCGGTTCACACATACCGTGCGCTTGGCAAGCGAAGTGACGGTATGCAAATCATGCGAGACCAGGATGACGGCGCTCTCGCGGTTGATCTCTTTCAGTAAGGGATAGAACTGTGCTTCAAATTGTTTGTCAACATAAGACCCCGGCTCGTCCAACACCAACACCTCAGGGCGGGAAACAATGGCCCGACCCAATAGCGTGCGTTGCAATTGCCCCCCGGAAAGCGCCCCAATGGGAGACGAGGACAAAGCCGTCAACCCCATTTGCTCCACAACCCGATTGATCCGGGCGTTCCCCTCCGACCGGAAAGCGCCCAAGAAAGGCTTCTCGATCATCAAACCCGAAGCCACAACCTCGCGCACGGAGATGGGAAAGCGTTTGTCGAGCTGGTTGATCTGGGGAAGATAACCCATCTTCAGCGAAGGGGTTGGCTTGCCCTCCCGATAGAACGAGAGACCTCCCGCAAGGGGTTTCAACAGGCCGAGAATGATCTTCAGAAGGGTTGTCTTGCCTCCCCCGTTGGGACCCACGACGCCCAGGAAGTCGTGCTCAAACACACGAAGCGACACCTCCTCCAGCACGGTCTTATTCTTCTCATAGGCAGCCGTTACCTTGTGCAGTTCAATCAGTTTGCGGTTCATTCGCCAACGCATTTGCTATATGGATTAATTCCTCGCTCCAATGATAATTCAGGGGATTGATCGGCACTAAGCGGCAATGGGTCTCTTCGGCCATACGTTCGGCATTCTTTTTGTCAAATTCCTGTTGAACGAACACGACGTTTGCGCGGTGTGTTTTTGTCTCATCGACCAATTCCTTCAACTGTGCCGGCGATGGTTCCTTCCCGTCTGTTTCGATACACAGCTGTTGCAGACCGAATTCATGGGCGAAGTAGGTGAGCGAGGGATGATAGATGACAAAAGCACGCTCGTTGAGCGAGGAGAGTTTCCGGCGGATGAGGGATTCCGTATGGTCTATTTCGGCCGTCAGGCTGTCGTAATTCTGTCGGTAATACGCCTCGTTGTTTCGGTCCAGAGCGAGGAAGGCTTTCAGCGTATTGTCGGCAAGGACTCTGGCCCCGCCGATGCAACTCCAGATATGCGGGTCTATTCCTCCGGGGTGATGGCTGTGTAATTCCGTTTCGCGCTCTTCTTCTTCGAGGAGGGCGAATCCTTCCGAGAGGTTGAACACCTGCATGTCGGGGTTGTTGTCCCGAATGCGCTGCATCCATGCCTGTTCAAATCCGATAGGTCCTACTTGCAGCCAGGCGCGGCTACGGCCCATGCGCATCATTTGTTGAGGTGTCGGATCGTATATTTCGGGGCTTTGTCCCACGGGTACAAGGGTGTGTACCGTAAATTGGTTGCCGGCTATTTTCTCGGCAAAGTATCGCAACGGTTCGATGGTTACCACCACGTAATTCCTTTCCGTGGGCGCCACACATCCCGTTACGGCGTACAGGCAGACAAGTGCGATATAAAAGCAAGTCCTTTTCATGCGGATAAATATTATAGGATATATGATTGTAGCAAAAGTTCTGCAAATATAAAAAGGCCACTGAACAGGTAGCCTTTTATTCCTTGCTTATTGTGCTTGATTGTTTGGATTCCTTTAGCCTTCAGTACTCTTCTTCGTTAAAGAAAAAATCTTCCTTACTTGGGTAATCCGGCCAAATGTCTTCCATACATTCATAGATTTCCCCTTCATCTTCCATCTCTTGTAAGTTTTCGATTACTTCCAGCGGCGCTCCGGAGCGTTGTGCGTAATCAATAAGCTCGTCTTTTGTTGCAGGCCAGGGAGCGTCTTCCAGTTTCGATGCCAATTCTAATGTCCAATACATAGTTGTACAGATTTAAAAATCATACTGCTTTAATAAACATGTCGCGGGTAAAATTCCAAATTCCCCGCAAAAATATCACTTTATTTTTTAGGTGCAAGAATAATCCCAAATAATTTCTCCGGCATTATTTCCGACACATTCCTTACGTGCCAGCACGAAAAAATAGTCGGACAGGCGATTCATAAAGATGCGTATACTTTCCTCCACCTCGTCTTTTTCGTGCAGTCGATATATCAGACGTTCGGCTCTACGGCATACGGTGCGGCACAGATGTGCCTGGGCTGCCGTGCGACAACCGCCCGGCAGGATGAAATGCTTCATGCGGGGCAGATCCCGATCGATCCGGTCGATTTCCCGTTCTATGCGGGAGATGTTTTCGGGGGTTATGCAAGGTTCCCCTTTCGGCTTTGCGTTTTCCTTGTCGGTAGCCAGCGAGGCGCCCACCGAGAAGAGTTTGTGCTGGAGGAAGAGCAGAAAGTCAAGGTCTTCCTTCTCGCTTATCCCGGTTGTCAGCAGGCCGATCCAGGCGTTCAACTCATCGGTTGTGCCGTAACATTCGAGGCGAATATCGGTTTTCGAGACGCGTTTGCCTCCTGCCAGGGAGGTTGTTCCGCCATCGCCTGTTCGCGTATAAATCATGCTTTTATTCATTGTTTGTCTTTTTGGGTTACGTTTAAAAATAGACGGTATAATCTCGTTTATGCAATTTTTTATGGAAAACTGCGACACCCATGCAGTAGAGGTCGAGCGTGACGCTTACTTTGGGATGCGCACGAACCTCCCTCCAGAGTTGCCTCATGGGGGAGTTGGCTTTTATTCCTTCAAACACAAACACGGCGGGGTCGTCGGCGCAGGCCGCACAGGCCTTGAAAAGGGTGGCCGCAGCGGGTTCGCAGCGGGTATTGAAGAAAACAAAGTCCACGCGACCCATTTCCTCCAGCACAGGGGGGAGGATTTGGAGGTAATCTCCCTGGCGGAGGTCCACCGTGGTGCAGCCGGAGGTTTCGTACACGCGGCGGGCGATGGCAGCGCAGGCCGGAAGTTGTTCCAGGGCGATGCAGTTCACGCCTCTTGCCCAGGAGGTAAGATACAGGGTGGACAGGCCCGCCGAAGCGCCGATCTGCAGGATGTGCCGTGCCTGGAAATAATGCGTAAGCCGGAAAAGCAGTGCGCCTTGCTTGGCTCCGATGGCGTTACGTGCCGCAAGTTCCGCCACCGAACAGCTCCCGCTGCCTCCACGATGGGTCCAGGCGAGGGTTTCGCTGTTGGTCAGGAGGCGTTGCCGCAAGGCTTCGATATCCGAAAAGCGGTAATACGGGCAACGTTCGTCGATCACTTTGGTGATCAGGTTGTAGACAAAGGGAGAGTGTACGCCGTGTCCTTTGTGCCGAAGCAGCCTCCGGTATAGCAAGACACTCTTTTGCAAGGTATGTTTGGGGGGGATCAACCACATTTTTTTCATTATTTCTCTGCTTTTGCCGCCTTTACGGGGGGTGAAACCCTGGGGGTCTGCAAAAATAAGATTTCCTGTGTCCGGGGGAGGTCAAGGGATGTTAAAATA
>JAITKB010000086.1 GCA_031278605.1 Tannerellaceae bacterium | reverse complement strand
TAGTACTTTTCTTTGTTGGTAAATAAACAAAATATAAAATTTCAACAAAGATAACAGCAGTTTTGACATTTAACCATCTCTCCTGCATTTTTAACTATAATTCTCTAAAAGCCTTCGGGAACTATTCTCTGAAAGCCTTCGGCCGGCGTGGTTGTTCTACGTCGGAATCGGAATAAAATGAAGTCAAGGAAATTTAGGGAATTGCCCGAAGTCAGGTTTGCGTTTTTCGAGGAAAGCCTGTTTACCTTCTTGAGCTTCATCCGTGAGGTAGTATAGAAGGGTAGCGTCGCCGGCCAATTCCTGAATACCGGCCTGTCCGTCGAGTTCGGCATTCAATCCGGCTTTAATCATGCGCAACGCCAGAGGACTATGCTCCATCATGGTTTCTGCCCATTCTACTACTTCGTCTTCCAATTTAGCGAAAGGAACAACCTTGTTTACCAGTCCCATCGCAAGGGCTTCCCTGGCGTTGTACTGCCGGCAAAGAAACCATATTTCGCGTGCTTTTTTTTGTCCGACAATACGCGCCAGATAAGAAGAACCAAAACCGGCATCGAAACTACCTACCCTGGGGCCGGTTTGTCCGAACACGGCATTATCGGATGCGATAGAGAGGTCGCATACCACATGCAATACATGCCCGCCTCCAATGGCATATCCATTGACCATTGCGATAACAGGCTTAGGAAGAGAGCGTATTTGTTTCTGAACGTCGAGTACGCTGAGGCGAGGAACTCCATCGGAGCCGATATATCCCCCTTTACCTTTTACGTTCTGGTCGCCACCGGAGCAAAAAGCCTTATCCCCGGCTCCGGTGAGAACAACTACGCATATATCCGACATTTCGCGACAGATACGCAGAGCGTCGCTCATTTCACCGGTAGTAGCAGGGGTAAAAGCATTGCGATAACGGGGGCGGTTGATGGTGATACGGGCTATCCCATTATAGAAATCAAACAAGATGTCGTCGTACATCTTAATTGTAGTCCATTCTCTATGTGCCATTAAAATAGTATATTATAGTTATGCGGCAAAAATAACTATAAAATCCGTTTCTCGGCTTGCCCCCGTTTTATGGGACACTAATATTGGAAACGGTTGCATTTACGGCGCCTGCTTTTATCCGCCGGAATAATGGTAAAACAAGTTTTATCTCGTATATTTGCCTCTCGATTAAAAAAAAGACAAATGCTAATACCACATCAATATGGATCGATATTTAATTATAAAGACAAGAGATGAGTTATTACGTATAAAGATAGGTCAGATTCTTTTTTTTGAAGCAGACCGGAACTATACGAAACTACTTTTATCCAATGGAATACAGTTTACTTTTGCCATAAATATCGGGAAAATAGAAGAGATTCTGGAAAAACAAGTAACCGGTAGCAGCAATATACTGATACGTGTAGGCAAAAGTTATATCATCAACAAAAATCATATACTGCAGATAAATTTGCCCAAACAACGACTCTTACTGCTTACGGCCGAAGGAAAACCGAAAGAGTTGATTATATCTAAAGACCCCCTGAAAACATTGAAAGATTCATTTGAAAAAGAAATAGGGAAGACGGGAGATACTCAAAACCATGACAATTAAAATAGGAAAAGCAAACGATAACGACTATGTGGTGAACGATTCCCACGTAAGCCGGCGCCATGCCCAACTAACCCGCGACGTAGACGGCTGTTTACTGTTGATAGATATGGATTCGGCCAATGGGACGTATGTAAACGGAAGTCGGATTGTCAAAAAAAGAGTTTCGCCAACCGATGTGATTAGATTGGGAGATCGTTATAGCTTAAACCTTTCGGAGGTACTAAAAAGCAGAAATGATTACAGCGTAGAATTTGCCGCCTTGAGGGAGATATATGATAAGTATATCGAACAAAAAGTCAAAATACAGTCGTCCAACCAATTTAAAACACGGGTATTCCAATCTTTACCTTTCGCGCTTACCGGACTTATAGGAATAAGTATCGGATTTATGGGAAAAGGAAATCCGATCTTGTGGGGAGGCAGTCTTTTTATAGCCATTTGCGCACCGGTGGTTGGTATTTATCTGGGGGCCAAGCAATCGGCCAAGATACCCGGTCAGTTGCAGGACCTTGCCAACCGGTTTAAAATAAAATACGTATGCCCCAAATGTGGAACATTTTTGGGAGAGATACCCTGGGAATCTCTGATTAACAAAAAACAATGCCCCGTTCCCTCTTGCAAAGCCAAATGGGTAGACGAATAAATCATATTTTGTATCCAAAAGATATACCTTTTGTACATCAAACAAGTCGGTTTGATTAATCGGAATAAATCCGCGTCCTATGTGATTTCCTTATTGGTATCTTTGTATACAAATAAATTATTAAAAACAATTTGTATGCAGGAAGAAGAATATACATTCGTTACAATAGACGACGCTGATTCCGTATTATCGGATGCAGTTGTGATTGATATGGATAGTGACGATGGTCTACTGGGGGCAGTTATGATTGATGATAGCATGGATAATTCCGACTTTATAACCTTGTCGGACGATACAATCATGCTTTCGGATGCCGATATGATTGATTCATATTCCAGTGATATAAGCGATATGGACATCTCGATCATAATATGATATCGGTAAAATGTCCGCATTGCCGTGTTGGATTGAAGGTAGACGAAGGAAAATTACCGCCCGAAGTTACATCTTTTAAATGCCCTAAGTGCAAGTGCCTTATACCCATCTCCATGCTTTCGACGAAAGAAGGAGATGGTTTTTCTTCGCCTGATAGTAATACAACCCTCATTCAACCGGTAAAGACAACAACAGGAAAACTAACCGTAATTGCAGATACTCATACACAAGAGCAAATGTTTCCCCTCCGGGAAGGAATCTTTATCGTTGGTCGTAAATCATCTCAACCCTCACGCGCTACTATTTGTATCCAAACATCGGACCGGTCTATGAGTCGCGAACATATCCGTATCGAAGTAAAAAAAGACGCCAGAGGAGGATTCAAACACTATCTTTCCGATAATAATAGCAAAAACCATACGTTATATAACAGTAATTTCTTAGGAGATGAAGAAGTAGTGATATTGAACAATAATGACGAAATCGTTATCGGACATACCGTGCTTCGTTTTAATGAATAATAAATTGGCTATTATGAATATAATGATTGGAAAACCTTATGCGGTCAGCGAAAAAGGTTGCAAATTTAATAATGAAGATTCTATATATCCTTCGCCGGAAGCCGTGAGTAGTAACCAAAAACTATTCCTGGTATGTGATGGCGTAGGAGGAAGGGAAAAAGGAGAAATAGCCAGTTCCATGATGTGCGATTATTTCTCTGCCTATTTTTCTTCTATGCTGACGGAAGAAAATCCTTCCACCGAATTTATACAGAAAGCCATACAGTATACCGAAGCCCATTTTGATACCTATGTGGCAGAACATCCGGAAGCCCTTGGAATGGCAACTACACTTGCTATGCTTTATGTCGGAACAAACGGCATCACCCTGGCACATATAGGAGACAGCCGCATCTATCAATTCCGCAACGGAGAGATAGTTTGCCAGACAGAAGACCACTCTCTGGTTAATTCACTTGTAAAAATGGGAAGTATCACACCGCAGGAAGCGTACAAGCACCCGAAAAAAAACGTAATTCTGCGCGCCATACAAGGAATAGACAAGCATACGGAAGCCGATGTGGCGTTGATACAAGACGTTCAACCCGGCGATTATTTCTTTATGTGTACGGATGGAGTGCTGGAAAACCTTACGAACGAAAAACTTGCATCTATCTTCAAAGGGCAGACAACCGCTGAGGTCACCAAAGATACATTGATGGAATCCTGCGATGGAAAAACAAACGACAATTTTTCTTTTTATATTATTCCGATTCAAAATATACAGGATTCTATTGGATATCGGCAAAATCTTCTCTCATTCCTTTATTCTTTTATATAAAAAACGTATTTTTGGCGTATAATTAATTGCGCTACAAATGAATTTACCTGCCGGTCATTACCTCCAAAACAAGAAATACCAACTATTACAAATAGTTGGACAGGGTGGTTTCGGAATCACCTATAGGGGTATTTTGTTTACGGAAGTGAAAGGCGCATTAGGGACTATTAAGACGGAAGTACCTATCTGCATCAAGGAATATTTCTTTAAAGACTATTGTTACAGAGCACCGGACGGAGTTAGCATACATGTGCATACCGAAACGGGACAACTTCTTTTTCAGAAATTTAAAGAAAAACTTATAAAAGAAGCCCGGATTCTGTCTGAGGTGAACCATCCGTACATTGTTCATGTACTCGATGTTTTTGAAGAAAACAATACGGCCTATATTGTTATGGAATATATCTCCGGACACTCCTTGAAATATCTTTTGGAAAGAAACGGAATCTTTCCGGAAATGAAGGTGCTGAAATACATGCATCAGATAGGAAAAGCACTGCAATTTGTACACGAAAAGAATATCCTGCATTTAGACATAAAACCAAGCAATATCCTGATTGATAAAAGCGACGATGCTCATTTGATAGACTTCGGCGTAAGCAAAAGATACGATGTGGAAAATACGGAAACCAGCACAACCATGCTGACCCTCTCAAAGGGTTTCGCCTCCATTGAACAATATGACAACGAAGGGACTCATTTGTTTTCTCCCTGTCCGGATATTTATTCGCTGGGAGCTACCATGTATAATTTGCTGACAGGGAAAATACCTACGGAATCTATTCTGAGAGCAACCCGCGCTTTTCCGGGACCTTCGGAGTTGAACCCGTCCATCACGCCCGATACGGAGAAGGTTATCCTGAAAGCTATGCAGATTAATCCGGCAGACCGTTTTCAGACTGTGACGGAAATGTTGACCTTATTGGCTGTACCTCCCGCTGAAGAAAAACCGGCAAATAACTATCCGGAACAACATTCGTCTAACGGGAACGGAGACGAAACCTTATTGGTTTATTCTCCTCAGATGCGCGACCCAAAGGAAAGAAATGTACAAACGCCAAAAAGAAACGGGCACGGAGATGGTAAGAAAAAAAAGAAAGGAGTACTAACCTTTTCTTTAATCTGTTTTTTTGCTGCATTAGGCGCTTCGGTTTTTATATTCGTCGGCAAAGGAAACGATTCTACTTCTCCCCCTATCGTCGAGTTGCCTCCCAAGACAAATCCGGAGGATAGAGATTCCGTTGACCGGGAGCCTGAGAAAAATACCGTGAAGGAAAGCCATCAGACAGCCTCGCCCCGGGAAAGACCTGCCGGCAGTAGTGTGCCGACCGAATCGCCAATCGTTCCTCAACCAACCAAAGACGAGGAAGCAACAGAAACGGAATATGCGGCATTAATCGCATCGGGAAAGGAAAAGATGAATGAAGGCAATTATGCCGAAGCAGACGAAGATTTTTATAAGGCTATATCCCTTAAAGCTACCAATGAAGTGAAGCAATTACTTATTTCCAATGCGGCGAAAATAGAAGAAAAGGAAATTGCGGAAAAAATCGCCTTGTATGAAGAGAAAACAACCTTCGGGAAATATAAGATAGTTCGTAAAAAACTAACAGGCAAATACGGAGCGATTGACGACAGAGGGGAAGAACAAATTCCCTGTAAATATGTGTTTGTAGGTAATGCCGGCGAAAACCGGGCTTTTCAGCGAGAAGACAACCTGTTCGATATTTACAATATGAATGGGGTATTGATAAAAACAGATGTAACGTATTAATTAACTATTGTTATATGAAGAAACTATGGATGTTGATGATTTCCATGATGGCATTTTCTGTGTGTATAATGGCTCAGCAGCAAACCGAATACAATAAGAAAGGAGATGAGGCGATGAAACGTCTGGACTACGACGACGCCCGCTTGTTCTACGGTGAAGGTATGTCCTACTGTGATATGTACAGTATCCATCAACTAACATCCATCTGGATGGCCAGCGAAACAATGCGCACATCCATGCACAACCTGATGAACCGATGCCTGGGTTGCCTGAATGTAAAAGCTACCGAGAACGACACCACGGCTATATCGTTGCTAATCCGCTATTATACGGAAGGAATAGGTACAACCCGGAGCACCGAGATGGCAACTTACTGGACGGAACAGTTGGAAGAAATCAATCATCCCGTTGTTCAACCGGACGAATCCTCCGGGGTTATCCCGCCGCCGGCAAGATACCCCTTAAGCTATTTCGCAGGATATTCCTTTTCTGTTCTCTCGCCGGCGGGAATTACAATCGGCGCTGCAGGCAACCGTTTCGGAGGGTTTCTCCGCTTCAAGACCAACCTGTCTTTTCAGGCCTACGAAAACAGTTTTACCGGTAAAGGCCCGGCGAATATTCCGGAAGGAACTTTTCTCAAACCGGTAGTCGCACCGGGAGAAAAAAACATCGAAAAGAAATCGAACTTCTATGTAGTGACGGGAGGATTAATAGCCCGGTATAAACCCCTTCACTTTTTCATCGGTTTGGGATACTGGCAGAGGGAAGTGATGTACAAGTATGCGGAAGTTGATGATGTAGAAAACGAAACGGGCAACTATTTCTGGTATAAACACGCCGATGCCTCCTATAAAGGCATCGCAGCCGACGTGGACGTGATGATGCAAATCGGTAAATTCTACCTCTCGCTCGGATGCAACCTGTTAAATCACATTGGAGAAAACAATCAATTTAAGCTGATCCCGGACTTAAATGTAGGGGCAGGTATATTCTTTTAATTAAAAAAAACGGATTTTAGGATGAGACGCATAGACAAAATATGGGGGGTCTTCGCAGCTGTCGCTTTACTGTTGGGCTGTCTGGATGACCCGGACGTATCGAAAGATATTATCAACGGAGGCGTGCCCGAAATTACAACGGATTCCATTCACACGGTAAAAGCCAACTCAATAGAAGCCTCGGCCGTTATTTTCAGACAGAACGGAGCGCGTGCAACCCAATACGGGTTTTATGTAAGCAAGGAAAACGACAGCGAAAAGAAAAAGTTCGACGCCCCGGCAGTGACTCCCGACAACGGGAAGATCGAATTTCAGGTGGCGATAACCGGCCTGGAACCAAGCACAACGTATGTTATCCGGGCATTCGCGGCAAACCAGGTCGGCGAAGGATTGGGCGCCGAATTAAAGAGAACGACTACCAACGGCCTGGGAAGCATAATTACCCTGAAACCGGATAGCATAAAAGGAACATCCGCCATATCGGGAGGGCATATCACCGAATCCGGGGAAGGGGAGATGATCGACCGGGGACTTTTCCTTTCCCAACACGGGGACATGTCGCTTTGCGACACACTGCCCTCGCCCCTGAAAACGGATTCGTTTCTGTTTAAGGTGACGGGCCTCGATACGATGACCACCTATTACCTGCAAGCTTTTGTGAAGAACCATTTCGGGACCTTCACCGGCGAAATCGACTCGTTCACTACCCGAAGCGGGAAGCCGGAGTTTGTAGCGGGGGCTTTCAGAATCACGGAATGGGGGTTCGAGGATGCAACCTATAGCGTGGAGCTGCTGTCCGAGGGAGACTCGCCCATCACCTCGAAAGGCATTTGCTGGTCGGAAAGCCCTTCTCCGGGGATAAACGATTCCACGCTCCTGCACACAAACGGCAATTTCTCCGGGACCATCACAGGCCTGAAGCCCTTCACCAAATACTATGTGCGGGCATTTGCCACGAACGAAAGTTTCGGTACGGCTTATAGTGAAACCCTCGAATTTACCACACGCAACAACCAGCCGGTTGTAGAAACAACGGAAATCCTCAGCCTGTCGAACGGCTCGGCGGGGATCAAGGGAAACATCTTAAGCCCCGGAATGGGGAATATTACGGTTGCCGGATTCTGCTGGTCGACCTCCCCCAACCCCAGCATACTTAATTACAAGCAAGACATTACCACCGGAGAAGGCGAGTTCGCCGGTTATATCAACGCCTTAAGGGGAGGGACCACCTATTACGTCCGGGCATTTGCCCAGAACAGCAGCGGACAAACGGCCTACGGAAGGGAATTGAAGATTGAAACGCCGGCGATCTTTTCTTCCAAGGCTCCTTTTACCGGGGATATGCGGTTGCCCAATTCCACAGCCTCCTTCGTAATCGGCAATACGGCTTACCTGTTAGGGGGAGACAAAGGCCTGGATTGCACCGGCGAACTTTGGGCATACAACCTCGGCGACAGATGGGATGCCGTAGCCTCCTTCCCCGACGTGCCGCGCAAATGGCAAACAGCCGCCGTGGTAAATAACATCGCCTACGTATTCGGCGGATTCGATGGGAGCAACAACTACACCGATGCCATGTACCGCTACCTGCCCAACCAGAACCGTTGGGAGCATATCCCCACATCCTTTGGTCCCACCCCGATGCACTCGTGCGTAAGCAGCGCCATCAGCACCTCGGCGTATTTCGTGGGAGGCTACCGGGATAGCCTGTTGAATGACGTATGGCGATTCGATACCTACCTCTACGGCTGGGAACGAAAGGCCGATTTCCCTATCAAACAATACAACGGAATCGCCGTAACGATCAATGAAGTAGTCTATGCCGGACTGGGACAAACCAGCGCCGACGGAACGGTGTCCACCCACAGGCTGTGGTCCTCGTTCGGTAGCTTCAATACCTGGTCGGAGGAAGAACCCCTGCCGGCCGAGGCCGGAAGCGCGCGCGGAGGGGTGGTTTACCGGGGCGATATTTTTATTGTGGATCACAACGGCACCCTCTGGCAATACCGGGTTGCGGAAAGAACCTGGACGGAGAAATCCAAACTGCCTTTAAGCAACCGGGGAGACTACCTTCACTGCCTGTTCGTGCTCGACGATCTGATTTACATTGGCCTGGGTGCAACCCGGCAATCCCTGTTGAGACAC